>CBFGOU010000001.1:0-69220 GCA_965650445.1 uncultured Oxalobacteraceae bacterium
ATCCTTGGTCGCCTGACGCTGCGAGTCGTTGAAGTAAGCCGGTACGGTAATGACCGCTTCGGTCACTTCTTCGCCCAGGTAGTCTTCAGCGGTCTTCTTCATCTTGCGCAGCACTTCCGCCGAAATTTGCGGTGGTGCCAGCTTCTTGTCGCGCACGCCGATCCAGGCGTCGCCGTTGTCGGCCTTCATGATCTGGTAAGGCATCAGACCGATGTCTTTCTGCACTTCCTTCTCGTCAAACTTACGGCCGATCAGGCGCTTGACCGCGAACAGGGTGTTTTTCGGGTTGGTGACTGCCTGGCGCTTGGCCGGCGAACCCACCAAAATTTCGCCATCATCTTGGTAAGCAATAATGGAAGGCGTCGTACGCGCGCCTTCTGCGTTCTCGATTACCTTTGGCTGACCATTTTCCATGATCGCGACGCAGGAGTTGGTCGTTCCCAGGTCGATACCGATAATTCTGCCCATGATTTTTTGTCCTTTTGATTACTTAGTTTCAGATGATACGAATATGTGGAAAAACCTTACGCTTTCAAGACCTTGCAGCGCGCTAGCCGGATTTATTTTGCTTGCGCCGCCGTCACGATGGCAGGACGCAACAGGCGGTCGGCAATCATGTATCCTTTTTGCAATACGTTGACCACCGTGTTGGCTTCCTGGTCGGCCGGCACCACGGCCACGGCCTGATGCTTGTTCGGATCGAGCTTGTCGCCCGGCTGCGGCATGACTTCGACCAGGCGGTTGCGCTCGAACGCGGCGGAAAGTTGCTTGAGCGTCATTTCCACGCCTTCCTTCAGCGATTCCATGGTCGGCGATTCCACTTTCAGTGCCATTTCCAGGCTGTCGCGCACCGGCAGCAAGGCCTCGGCGAAGCTTTCGACGGCAAATTTGTGGGCCTTGCTCACGTCTTCCTGGGCGCGGCGGCGGATATTTTCGCCTTCGGCCTTGGCACGCATGAAGGCATCGTGCATTTCAGCCAGCTTGGCTTCGGTCGCACTCAGCTGTTCTTCCAGGCCCGGTTCGGCGGCGGCGGCGGCCGGCGCCGAGCTCTGCACGGTTTCGTCCTGCGGAGTAGACACTTCCTGATTTTCTTGGTCTTGCATCGAAAAAACTCCTAAAATCAATGACTTGGCTGTTTATTTGAGGTGTCCTGCTTACCACACGGGGACCCAGATGGGGCTATATCCCGGATTTTCAAGGGGAATTGTCAGAATGCGATCATGTAACCGGCGTTACAACTCTTACGGTTTAAATGGATCAATCAAGCGCGGCTCCCGCTACCATCGAGTCATTCGCTATCGAAGAGTGCGCTCCACGGGGAGCGCCGGCATAGCGCAGGGAGCCAATATGAAGCTACAACTGATTGCGGCCAGTGTCGTTGCCTACGCCTTGCTGACGATGGCGTGGATCTGCTACGCCGACCTGGCCCTTCCCTAGCCTGGGGCTAACAGCCCCTCACTCGGCGCCGAGCCGCGCCGCCTGCCGGCGCCCGGCGTCGTAATCCTTCTTCTGCGCTTCGCGCTGGGTCGAAGTCATCAGGGTGGGCCAGCCGATCAGATGCTGTTCGGCCACTTCGGCCAGCCCGGCAATCCACGCTGGCTGCTCGTTCAGGCATGGGATGTAATGAAATTCCCGGCCGCCGGCGGCCAGGAAATCGTGCCGTACTTCCATGTTGATCTCTTCCAGGGTTTCCAGGCAATCGCTGGTAAAGCCTGGGCAAATCAGGTCGATGCGCTGGAGGCCGTCGCGCGCCAGCTGCTGCACGGTCGGCGCGGTGTACGGCTGCAGCCACTCCGCCTTGCCGAAGCGCGACTGGAAGGTCACCAGGTAATCGTCCGGCGTCAGGCGCAGCTTGGCCGCCAGCAGGCGGGCCGTCTTGTGGCATTCGCAGTGGTAGGGATCGCCCAGCAGCAAGGTGCGCTTGGGGACGCCGTGGAAACTCATCACCAGCTTCTGGCTGCGGCCGTTGGCTTCCCAATGCGCCAGCACGCTGTCGCGCAGGGCGTTGAGGTAGCCGTCGTGGTCGTGGTAGTTGCGGATCAGGCGCAGCTCGGGCACGTTGCGCACGCTGCGGTAATGGTCGAACACGGCGTCGCCGATCGAGCCGGTGGTGGTGCCGGAATATTGCGGGTAGGCCGGCAGGATGGCGATGCGGTCGCAGTGCTCTTGCTTCAGCCTGGCCAGCACTTCCGGCAGCGAGGGCGCGCCGTAGCGCATGGCCATCACCACTTTCAGGTTGCTGTGGCCGCGTTCGCCAAGAGCGCCGCGCAGCAGCATCGCTTGTTTTTCGGTATGGACTTTGAGCGGCGAGCCGTCGGCGGTCCAGATGGTGGCGTATTTCGCGGCCGACTTGCCCGAGCGGAGGGGCAGGATGATCAGGTGCAGGATGAACCACCAGAGGGCGCGCGGGATTTCCACCACCCGTGGATCGGACAGGAACTGTTTCAGGTAACGGCGCACGGCCGGGCGGGTGGGCGCGTCGGGCGTGCCGAGGTTGACCAGGACGATGGCGCTCTGGGGGACGGTGCCGTGCGGGTGCTGGGGTTCTTTTTGGAAGGACATTCTGGGTATTCTTATGGATGATGCCTGGGTGCTATGGGTCCCCGCGCTGACTCAATCGCGTCAGGACGCCAGCAACTCGCGCGCATGTTTGCGGGTCGTGGCGGTAATTTCCAGCCCACCCAGCATGCGGGCAACCTCTTCCACCCTCGCCTTGCTGTCGAGAACGTCAATACGCGACACGGTCTTGCCTGCCGGCGTAGCTCCTTTGGCGACCTGGAAATGCTGGTTCGCCTGGCTGGCCACTTGCGGCAAGTGGGTCACGCACAGCACCTGGCGATCCTGTCCCAGGCGCTTGAGCAGGCGCCCCACCACCTCGGCCACGCCGCCGCCGATGCCGCTGTCGACCTCGTCGAAAATCAAGGTCGGCGTGGTGGTCGCATTCGACGTGATCACGGAAATGGCCAGGGCAATGCGCGCCAGCTCGCCGCCCGACGCCACCTTGGCCAAGGGCCGTGGCGCCACGCCCGCATGGCCGGCCACCAGAAACTCGACCTGCTCCACGCCATGGCTGGCCGGCTCGCCGGGATGCAAGGCAACCACGAAACTGCCGCCGGTCATGTTCAATTCCTGCATGGCTGCCGTCACCTGGGTACCGAGCAACTTGGCGGCGGCCGCGCGCACCCTGGACAGGCGCTGCGCCGCTTCCATATAGCCGGCCTTGAGCTTGTCTTCCTGCTTGCGCAAGCCATCGACATCGCTGGCGTCGGCAAGTTGCTTAAGCCGCTCCGATAAAGTCGCATATTCGTCCGGCAATTCCTCCGGCGCCACACGGAACTTGCGCGCGGTGCTGTGGATGGCATCGAGGCGCGCTTCGACCTGGCGCAAGCGCTCTGGATCGAGCTCGACCTTATCGAGGTAATTGTTCAGCGCATACACCGCTTCCTGCAACTGGATGCGGGCCGGTTCCATGCAGTCGAGCACGCTCTGCAGGCCCGCGTCCACATCCACCAGCTTGCCCAGCTTTTGGTTCAGCGAGGACAGTTGCGACAGGATC
The DNA here is from genome assembly GCA_965650445.1 of uncultured Oxalobacteraceae bacterium. Taxonomy (GTDB): domain Bacteria; phylum Pseudomonadota; class Gammaproteobacteria; order Burkholderiales; family Burkholderiaceae_D; genus Telluria_A. The sequence continues at coordinate 3,557 of CBFGOU010000001.1, forward strand.
GGATGGTCCGACTCGGAAATCGCGGCCAGCGCCTCCTGGGCGCCCTCGAGCAGGCTGGCCGCATGCGACAGACGGCTGTGCTCGTTGCCGATCTCGGCCCACTCGCCCGGCTTGACGGCCAGCTTTTCCAGCTCGGCGACCTGCCATTCGAGCCGCTCGCGTTCCAGCAGCACGTTCCTGGCATTGGTCTCGAATTCTTCGCGCTGCCTGGCCACCGCGCGCCATGCCTTGTAGCTGGCGGCCACGGCCTGCAGATCGGCGCTGGAAGCGGCCTGATTGTCCAGCAGCGCGCGCTGGGCATCGAGTTTGAGCAGCGACTGGTGCGCGTGCTGGCCGTGGATGTCGACCAGCATTTCGCCCAGGTCGCGCAGCTGGGTGGCGGTGGCGGCGACGCCATTGATGAAGGCTTTCGAGCGCCCGGCATTGTCGATCACGCGGCGCAGCAGGGCGCCGCCTTCGTCGGCGGCAAATTCGTTCTGTTCCAGCCACGCCTGGGCAGCCGGGCCGACCGCGAAATCGGCCGTGATGTCGGCCTTGGAGGCGCCTTCGCGCACCACGCTGGCGTCGCCGCGGCCGCCCAGCGCCAGCTGCAGCGCATCGATCAGAATCGACTTGCCCGCGCCGGTCTCGCCGGTGAATACGGAAAAGCCGCTGGAAAACTCCAGCTCGATCGTATCGACGATCACAAAATCGCGGATGGTAAGGGTACGCAGCATTGACCTGATCTTTATTGAGGTGGCGGGCTTAGCGCAGCTTGCCTTCGCCCGACGGATATTCGTTCCAGTGCAGTTTCTCGCGCAGGGTATCGTAATAGCTCCAGCCTTCCGGATGCAGGAAGGTGATGTGGTGCGGCGAGCGCGAAATGACGATCCGGTCGCCGTGGTGCAGACTGGCAAACGTCTGCATGTCGAAATTGACGCTGTTATCGCGCCCGCTGACGATCTCGATCACGATCTCGCTCGAATCGGGCACCACGATCGGCCGGTTCGACAGCGCGTGCGGGGCGATCGGCACCAGGCCGATGCCGCCCAGGCTGGGGTGCAGCAGCGCGCCGCCGGCCGACAGCGCATACGCGGTCGAGCCGGTCGGGGTGGCGATGATCAGGCCATCGGAACGCTGGTTATACATGAAGGCGCCGTCCACCGTCACTTTCAGCTCCACCATGCCGGCCCCGGCGCCGCGCGCCACCACCACGTCGTTGACGGCCAGTCCGCAGGCGATCTGGTCGCCGTCGCGCATCACGCGGCCTTCCAGCAGGGTGCGGCGCTCGGCCTTGGTCTTGCCGCCGAGGATTTCACCCAGCACCGGCAGCATGCGGTCGAGCGCAATATCGGTCATGAAACCCAGGCGGCCCTGGTTGATCCCGATGAGCGGCACGTCGTACGGCGCCAGCTGGCGCGCGATGCCCAGCATGGTGCCGTCGCCGCCCATGACGATGGCGGCGCAGGCGACCGCGCCGATGGCGGCGGCGTCCAGCGCTTCCAGGCCCGGCAGTTTCAGATGGGCCGCCGTCTGCGCTTCCAGGACGACGCGGTAACCGGCCGCCTGGAGGAACCCGACCACGCTGTGCACCGGCTCGGCGATGCCGGCGGTGTTGTGCCGCACGGCGAGGGCGATGGTTTGTTGCGGTTGCGTGGTGGGCATGAAAATCTCGGCGGTGAACGACACGCAGCAGATTAACCGATTCTTGCTGCTTCTGCCATAGAGCGGCCCGCCGTTCAATTGAGCGACCGCCTTCCGCCGTGCGGGATACCATTCTCACAATAGTCGATGCAAGGAGAATCCCATGGTGACCGAGACCCGCGACCGTGCCCTCAATACGGACGCCAAGATCAGCAACGACGGCGTCAAGCGCCTGCCGCACGAGCGCGACGAAGCGCCCGAAGGCCAGGACACTTCCCCGCGCGGCGTGATGAAGCAGGCCGCCTCCGACCTCGAGCAGGGCCTGGTCGATACCGACCTGCACGGCACGCGCGGGGTGGAAGCCAGCGTTCCCGCCACGCCCGGCCAAGCCAAGCCGCAAAGCGACGCCCACAAGGGCATGCGCCACCACGACTCCACCGTCAAGTCGCGGGGCGGCGAATGACGCCGCGGCGCCTGCTGCTGGGGGCCGCGCTGGCCATGGCCGGCCTGGCCGGCGCCCAGACCATGCCGGTGGGCTTCGGCCCCAATCCCACCCTGCCTGCCCCCAGCAAATCGCTGTTGCCGACCATGAACGTGGCGCCGGCCGATCCGTGGCCGAAAGGCACGGCGCCGCTCGCCGCGCCGGGCTTGCGGGTCACGTCCTACGCCAGCGGCCTGAACCATCCGCGCTGGCTGTACGTACTGCCCAATGGCGACGTGCTGGTGGCCGAAACCAACAAGCCGCCCGCGCCTGACGAAGGCGGCGGCATCAAGGGCGCGGTGATGAAGCACGCCATGAAAAAAGCCGGCGCGGCGGTGCCCTCGCCCAACCGCATCACCCTGCTGCGCGGTGTCGGCCCGAACGGCGAGGCGGCCACCCGCAGCGTGTTCATGGACGCCTCCAACGGGCTAATGTCGCCGTTCGGCATGGCCCTGGTCGGCAACGACCTGTATGTGGCCAATGCCGACGCCGTGGTGCGCTTCCCCTATCAGGAAGGCCAGACCAATATTTCCGCCAAAGCCGTCAAGGTGATGGATTTGCCGGCAGGCATCAACCACCACTGGACCAAAAATCTCGTGGCCAGTCCCGACGGCAAGCTGCTGTATGCCTCGGTGGGCTCGAACAGCAATGTCGGCGAAAACGGCATCGACAAGGAAGAAGGCCGCGCCGCCATCTGGGAATTGAACATCGGCACCGGCAAGTCGCGCGTGTTCGCCAGCGGCCTGCGCAATCCTGTCGGCATGGCCTTCCATCCCCAGAGCGGGGTGCTGTGGACCAGCGTCAACGAGCGCGACGAGCTCGGCAACGATCTGGTGCCGGACTACATGACCTCGGTCAAGGATGGCGCCTTCTACGGCTGGCCGTACAGCTATTTCGGCCAGCATGTGGATGACCGCATCCAGCCGCAGCGGCCCGATCTGGTGGCCAAAGCCATCAAACCCGACTATGCACTGGGCGCCCACACCGCCTCGCTCGGCCTGGCGTTCTACGATGGCGCGCTGCTTCCCTCCTTCAAGAACGGCGCCCTGATCGGCCAGCACGGCTCGTGGAACCGCAAGCCGGCCTCGGGCTACAAGCTGATCTACGTGCCGTTCGCCGACGGCAAACCGAACGGCGCACCGCAGGACGTGCTGACCGGCTTCCTCGGCAAGAACGGCCACGCCTACGGGCGGCCGGTCGGGGTGGCGGTCGACAAGGCCGGCGCGATCCTGCTGGCCGACGACGTCGGCAATATCATCTGGAGGGTGGTGCCCGCCGCCAAATAATGTCAAGCCTGCGATGTGCGCTCCCGTACAGAAAAACGGAACGGGGGCGCGCAAGATGTCTCTCACGACAAACCAAAGCGCAGGAGGACATCATGATCAAACGTTCCGGTAGCGCCGTCTGGAGTGGCGGCCTGAAAGATGGAAAAGGATCGATTTCGACCCAGAGCGGCGTGCTCGACAACACGCAATACGGCTTCAACACCCGTTTCGACAACGGCCCGGGCACCAACCCCGAAGAACTGATCGGCGCGGCGCATGCGGGCTGCTTCACGATGGCGCTGTCCGCCCAGCTGGGCGAGGCCGGCATGACCGCGCAAAGCCTGAAAACCACGGCCACGGTGTCCTTGGAGAAGGACGAACAGGGCTTTGCGATTACCGCCGTGCACCTCAATCTCATCGCCCACATCCCCGGCGCCAATCAGGAAGCGTTCGAAGCGGCCGCCCTGCGCGCCAAGCAGAATTGCCCGGTGTCGAAGCTGCTCAACGCCACCATCACACTGGACGCGCGCCTGGAGAATTAAGGGCCGCCCGGCGGCCGGTGCGCAGGTCGCTTAGAATCGCAGTTTGTTCCCGCACTCTTTCATGAGTGGCGGTGCGATTCTCCACGTACTAACGACAATTACAGGGGTTTATATTGAAGTACCTGCACACGATGGCCCGGGTCACCGACCTCGAGGCCTCGCTACGATTTTATCGTGACGCCCTCGGTTTAGAGGTCGTCCGCCAGCGAGAGTACCCGCAAGGGCGGTTCACGTTGGTCTACCTTGCCGCCCCTGGCGACCGAGGCGCTGAACTGGAACTGACGTATAACTGGGATCCGGAAGAGTACGCCGGTGGACGCAACTTCGGCCACCTGGCCTATGAGGTCGAAGATATTTACGCGGCGTGCCAACGGCTGGTCGATCATGGCATGACGATCAACCGTCCGCCGCGCGACGGCCACATGGCATTCGTGCGATCGCCGGATAATATTTCGATCGAACTGTTGCAGGCCGGTGCACCTCTCGCACCACAAGAGCCATGGGCGTCGATGCCCAATACCGGGGCCTGGTGATCAAGCATGCGCGGCTCTTCGGAGTCACGCAGCGAATCGACGGACGCTGGCCGCTGCGCAAATCGCCCCGGCATGACGGGGCCGTTCCCGTTGCTCTTGACAGACGGTCGTAAGAATTTCGTCATGTCACCGCCACGTGTGGAAGACCTTATAGTTACCACCAGCCTCAGATTCGTCGTTCCCGCAAAGGCGGGAACCCATAACCCGGTTGAGTAGGCAGCATTGGAATCCGCAGCGGAAACGTATTTCACCCCCTTGTTTTTTTCGCTAAACTACACTGCAATACCACCGCTAATGTAGCGCCGAAGGCGGTCTCGCCGGCACGTACGTGTACGCGGGATAAGCCATGTTGTGCATCATGTATACCGTCATCGACAAATCCTCCGGCACTCCGGGGACACCTGGGAGACGAGGATGACGCATCGACTGCGAATCCTTCATGTATCAGACTTACATGAACGCGTCGCTCTCGATTCCATGGATGACGAGCGCAAGCGGCGGATCGAACTCGGCGCTGCCTCTCGATACCGCGTCCTCGACGAAAGTAGTCTTTACGACAGAATTGCCGAACTGCGGGCGGATGGCCCGATTGACCTCGTCTGCTTCACAGGCGACATCGCGGACTGGGGACTGGCCGAAGAATATGCCGCCGCCTCCGGGCGTATCAGGCGCATCCTCGATGCATGCGCTACATCGGTTCATGCGCTCTTCGTGGTCCCGGGAAATCACGACGTCGATCGAAGCCGCAATCCCACGGAGTGGAAAGAGTTTCGCGATTTCACCACACGTTACGCCGCCGAGGTCGGCCGATGGATGGCCGCTCCGCATTCAATTCCCCTTGGCGCTAAGGCCGAGTGGCGGGAAGCGGTGCTACGTCGTAGCGAGAACTTCTGGAACTGGGTCGCCAACGATCTCAAACGAACGGCGCTCTCGCCCGCCGCCAGCGCACATCACGCACTCGGGTACAGAAATACGGTCGCGGTGCGCGACCTGCCGTTTCCGGTGCACGTGATTGGACTCGATTCGGCTTGGCTTGCAGGGGACAATCACGATAAGGGAATGCTCAGGCTTACCGCCGAACAGATCAGAATGCTGGTCCACGAAAAAGCGTACCCGCTCAAAGGCTTCCGGCTGGCGCTCGTTCATCATCCGTTGGCAGACCTTGCCGACCAGATTGGCGCGACGCACAGACTCTCCGAACGCGTGGACCTTCTGCTGCACGGACATCAGCACGAAGCGCTCGCCATGTCGATTGCCGATCCGCAGCGATCGCTTCCGGTGCTTGCGGCGGGCTCGCTCTATGAGGGCGATCACGAAGACAGATACGACAACGCGTTTCAGTGCATCGATGTGACGCTCGATGATACCGGCCGCCCGCTTGCATACGATGTCACTTTCCTCGCGTGGTCTGAACGCGGGCATTGGCACCGGTCAAGCGCGTTTTATCACACGGATTCCAATGGCAAGCTCCACGTCGACGTTCCACACCGAAAGCCGGCGACCGCTGATGACCGTACCGGAACCGGTGAAAGTGCGAAGTTACCTGCTTCCAGATGGCTCGACGGTTTGCACGCTACCCCACTGTGGCGGAGCGTATCGCACGCGCCTTTGCCACTGGCGCGCCGCATCAATGTTCTCGTGTTGCGAGCACAAGCGATCTTCGATTGCGCCCTTGAGCGCGTGCCCGACGAACGATGGCGTGATGCCGAGAGCCCCCTGCGCGTTCTGCACCGCCTTGATATCCTTCTTGGCAATGGCGAGGCGCAACTTTCGCCTGCGGAAGCGGCACTCACATGCATCGCGCCATTCGTCTATGAGGCTGTTCTGGCGGCGGGCCAGGTAATGCTCGCGGCGGAAGGCGACCCTCTCGATCCTTTGAGGAAAGGCGACAATCCCGGGGCGAAGCCTGCCTGGTCCGCGTTGCGCAATGCAATCCGCTCCGAGGAGGCAATGATGAGCCGGCGCGAGCGCCTGGTTCAGCGTGACATGCTGGAGGCTGCACAGGATCTGTCGGGGTGGCAACTGAACCAGTTCCTGCACTCGAGCGGCGAGTTATGGGACTTCGTGCCGCAGGCGGGGGAACGGGCTGGCGGCTGGATCAACAAGACCCTTGACGAGCTCTTTGCCCCCTCGCCCGCGCCGGACGAACAGGACGACCGGATACGACAGATCATCAACGGAAGGCGCGTCGTTCAGCTTTCCCGCTTTCTCTTCGCCTCGTCTCAAGAAATTGAGCTCGCGCGTGCCCCCGACCGCGCCAATCGACTACTCGACGAGGTGCGCGTGGGCGACTCACCCGACGAATGGCGGCTCAGGGAGCCGTTGCTCGCGCACCTCGTTTCGATTGCCGCTGCAATGGAGGCCGACCCTCGGCGGCTCGACCCGGTGCTCATCGAGCATGTCGGGATGTCGTCCGGTCTGGTCGCGACATCCCTGCGCCGACAGCTTCGGAGCATTACCTGGAATCGTGTTGGTGACGACTTGGTGATGAACCTGCACTGCGAACATGAGGCGATCGATTTCGCAGCACAACATCTGGTGGAATCGCTCGAACGGCACAATCAAAAGTTGAAAGAAACCGACACCGTCGGCGAACCGCTCAGAAGCGCCCTGCCCGCGCACTTCACCGACAAAGGCATCCTGCCGATGACCGATCGAAGCGGCCGCCCCGTCTACAGGCGGCCGCATCTTCAGGTGACGCTCGATCAAGGGCGCATCCTGCATCTGCTCATGGGAACCTCACTGTACGGCAATCCCGAGTTGGCGTTGCGCGAACTTTACCAAAATGCCCTCGATGCGTGCCGCCTGCGCCGGGCGCGCGTCGCCTACCTGAAAGCGTCAGGTGAACGCATCGACGATTATGCCGGCAGGATCATATTCGAAACAGGCGTCTTCGAAGGAAGAGCCTTTGTGCAATGTGAAGACAACGGGATCGGCATGGGAGAACGTCATCTCCGCTCCTTCTTCGCTCAGGGTGGACGGCGCTTCTCGGATAGTCACGAATTTCATGTCGAAAAGGCTATTTGGAACGAGCGCGGCATTCAGTTCTTTGCCAACAGTCGATTCGGAATCGGCGTGTTCAGTTATTTCATGGTCGCCGACGAATTGATGGTTCAATCGAAGCGGCTCGGGCTCAATGGGGAAGATTGGGAAGCCGGCGTGCGTGCACACATCGTCGGAGGGAGCAGCCTGTTTCGAATACAGCATGCCGACGATGTGCGAGGCGGAACCCTCGTGCGGCTGTATCTTCGTGACCCGCACATCGTTCACGACCTGACTGAACGTATCTTGGATTGGCTCTGGCTGCCCGAGGTCGAGGTGGTATTCAAGAGACCCGATCAATCGGGATCACGCCTGAAAGCCGGGCAACCAACGCCGGGGTTTGTAGATTCGGTCACCTCATTGGTCCCGGTGCAGCAAAGCCTCGACGAACGCGGCCATGCGCGGGTTTTCTGGGTAGTTTCGCCACGCCTGGGCATGCCGCAATCATACGGCTTGCTAGTCGACGGCATTCGCACCAACAATGCCAGCCAGAGCGAGGTACCGCATGCCATTGTCAATCTGAATGACGATCTGGCGCCAGATCTGACGGTCGACCGCTCGCGGGTGACCTCCTGGGAGAAAGGATTTTCCTATATCGCCAGCCTTATCCGGCAGGGCGCGTGGCGCGAACTCTGCCAGCTTCCAGAGCTGGATCTCATATCCCTCGAAGAAATGTTCCGCGCGTGGCCACTTCCGTTATTGCCGCTAGACAAGGCCTGGCGCTGCGGTGAAATCGGGCAGATCGCGCCTGCATTGCAAACCGATTCGTATGACCTGAACGACGACACGCAGCTGCACCGTCTTGCGCGTGCCTCCCTCGGCGTTGCGCCCGCGCTGGATGCGCTCATCCTCAATCTGGCCGGACTGCGCGTGACTTTCCGCAACGAAAGGCATGGATCCGATGTGGAGCAGGATGAACCAACGGACGCGAATTGGCGACTTGCCGATTCGGTACACGGCGCAGCGTTCGCGCGACTCATCGCAGCGCGCGCGTTGGCACTTGAGAAAGCTGGCGTGAAACTCTTGGGGCAGTACCCGCTGCTTGCACAGTTCGCGCACGAGAACAACTGGCGCGATCAGCCCACGCTGGGTTTGATCCTTCTTCAGGACCATTTGCGCGCGCCGGCCAACGGCTCGCTCAAGATCCTCGTCGCGGAGTTGCTGAAGATCAGTCACCTTTGGTCGCTCAGGCTCGACGAGGTGGCGACTCTGGCACGGCACCTCGCGCCGCTTGAGATTCTGCTCCCTGACCTGGAGCGTTTTCCCGAGAACGCCGTGCTCACTCAAGGACAGACAAGCCTGCTAAAGGCGGTCTTCGGCGCCACACCGTGGAGCGACTCGATCGCCCTTGGCGCAGTCATTGCAGCTTCCATCGCGATAGCGATGCCACTCGATGAAGTGTCGACGGTAGCCCGTGAACTCGCCGATTTCGGCATGGATGTGCCCTGTCCCTTGCCCGATACTTCCGGTCTCGCGTTAACTGAACAGCACCAGCTTCTGTTGTCCACCGATCTATCGCGCAGCGGCCCATGGCTCGACACGCTCTCTTTGCAGCACCTGCTGTCTGCGGAGAATCGCTTGCATATCCCGCTGGACCGCGTGCACGCGTTGGCCAGCCAATTGGTGGCGCTCGGCATCGAAGCGCCCGATCTAAGCAGCTTTCTGCAAGACAGCCGTCAACGCACACTCTTGTCGCTAGAGCTGGATGGCCAATCACCGTGGCACGACAGCTTGTCCGGCGCCCATATCGTTGCCGCTGCCGTGAAGTGGTCGACATCACTTGCGGAGGCGGCCGAGGTCGCGCAAAAACTGGGAAAGCTCGGTGTTGCCTTGCCGCAAATCGCTGATCCCCTCCCATCGTTTATTCCCGACCAGCGTTCTCTGACCCTGACGACATCACGATGGTACGACATTGGCGACAACGATCCCTCCCGCGTGAGTCTTGCAAGGGTGCTGCGAGCGGCGGCCAGCTGGACTATGCGAGTGGGCGATGTCCTGGCTCTGGCACGCCCATTGATGTCGATCGGTGTCCAGATCTGCGAAGTGCCGGACTGCGCAGGCGATTTCGTTCCTGAGGCGCGGCATCTCATGCTCCTGTCCGTTCATCTGGACGCCGCGGCGATCGACACCAGCGTCATTCCCTCATCCCGGCTTGTATGTGCAGCGATCGAATGGCGGCTATCCGTCCGCGAAGTCATCGAACTCGTGCGGCCCCTTGCGGGCCTCGGCATCGCGATCCGCTACCTCGACGACATCGCCACTGCTTGTCCGCCAACGCCAATGCAGGCATTGCTTATCTCCCGCAATCTCGATGCCGGGCCGCCATGGCTTACCTGGATTTCGGCGGGGCATGTTCTGGAAGCGCGCGTCAAACTGCAGCTTGACGCGCAGGAGGTGGCGCAAGCTTGCCATTCGCTCGCTGCCATGGGGTTCGAAGTTGCCGATCTGAATCACGATGTTGCCAGACCTGTCCCGACTCGCCTTGTGCAACTGCTCTCCGAAGACCTGGATGGCAAGAGTCCCTGGGCGGGGAAAATCGATGCCGAGCGCGTGCTGCGGGCCAGTGTTCTCTGGCACAAGCCGATCGGGTACATCGTCGACATGGCGCGCCCGTATGGCGTACTGGAGCCGGCGCTGTGCCAGCTCGATTCGTCATTGGCCGCTTTCGAGCCCGAGCAGCGACACCTGGACCTGATGTCTGCGGACCTCAACGGTCCCGGCCCGCATGTGACGGCGTTGCCCGTCGGTCATCTGCTCAAGGCGGGCCTGATGTGGGCAATCAGCCTGCGGCAAGTCTACGAGCTTGCCAAACCGCTGGTGCAACTGGGCCTCGCAAGCTTGCCTGAACTTAGCCCCGCGCAACAGGATTTCGCGCACAGCGAGCGGCACGTGTTTCTGCTATCCGCAGATCTGGACGGCAGAGCGCCATGGGTAGAAAAGTTCTCCCCAGCACATCTGTTCGAAGCCGCCCGCAAGCTGTCCTGGCCGCTTTCGAACACGCTGAACGCGGCTGCACGACTGCAGGCTCTGGGCATCGCGATGCCGGCAAACGGCGTGCTGGCATTCGAAAAGAGCGAGCGGGCCAGCCAATTGCTCGATAGTCTGCATTACGGGCAGCGCCGCGTATGTGCATGGAACATCGTCGACCTCGCCATTCTTCACCACACCGATGTTCTCGACTATGCGCAGGCGTTGCCCTTGCTCGTCGAGATGGATGTGGACGTCAGCGACGCGCTGCAATTCGTCAGCTTCTGTGGCAAGCTTGGCCCCGCCAGGCCTTGCTTACCCGGCCCATTCAATCCGGATGACGCCGCATCGTGAACAGGACGACCGTGCCAGCCCCAATAGCCGAGAAGGCCGCACAGCAGCGCCTCGCACGGGCGGCAAGGTACTTCATGCATTCCCCGGTGCCGATTCCCGAAACGACGCTCATGGCGCTGCGCAACGCTGGCGTCGACCCGAGGGTCGCCAGGATCAACCTGGAGTCGGTCAAGGCCATCCTGCGCATCGAAAAGAGATGGTCGAAAGCGCGCACCGTGCAAGCCGAACTCGAATACAAGCGGATGCTCACGTTGCTGCTTTGGAATCCGGGTCTGCCACATCCAATCGTACCCACCCGGCTCGTGGACGAAATCTGGCACAGACATATACTCGATACACGTGCATATCACCAGGACATGCAGGAGCTCTTCGGCGAGTATCTGCACCATTTTCCGTACCTTGGTTTTCAAAATGAAGAGAGCCTCCGACTGAAAAACGAGGCATTTGAACTTTCGTGCCAGTTGTACGAGCGGACGTTCGGCGAACCCTTCTCGGCCTCCACCGTCAAACGCCTGGCAGTGCAAACGACAAAAAGGAGCCGTACATGAAAGAGCGAGAGGTGATTGCGTCCAAGACGCTGGCCAGTGCACGCAGCCTGTTTGAAGAGACACTCGCACGCGAATCATCCAGGCAGAAATGGGAGCGCTTGTTCGTCAAATATCCGTACGCGTTGACGACCTTGCTGCCTCTGGCCGTTTACCCTGAGCACATCGTTCCAAGCGAATGCAGCGGTGAACTTCCTGTCGATATGGTTTTCTATTCACGTGACGATGGCGTTGCGCGTTACGGCGCGGTCGAACTAGACAGCCCAGGGGTGCTCGCCGAAGCACCAGCCCGGACCAGGATCGCAGGCCTGGCCGGCGACTCCGGGAACGCCATTCTCGAATTGCAGAGTCGAATTGTCCCAGGCAAAGAACTACATCATTCGAAGCGGAACGTCGTGTGTGTGGGTAACCGCTCGATTCTTTTTTTCGTCTTCGGTATTGAGGACGATCTTTACCCAATGCTTGTGGCGGAGTGGGGGCGCGAGGGGGCACTTCCCCGAACGCTTCAACTCGTGCCCTTCGAATTCCTGCGCCGGCTTTTTACCTTGAACGTGAAACCCCAGATCCTGCTCCTCGGACCCGACCGCCGGCAAGGTACCAACAGCGCAGAGTTCAGACTCACACCCGAACCCGAAATCGACGACTTGAGCAGCACGCGCTGTGGCTAGACGGAGGGTATTTTCGCTACTTGAGTGAGGTGGTTTGCAGCGCCATCCGCACCGCCGCCGCATATGCATCCGATTCCTGCCCACGCCTCAGATCACCATGCTAGAGTTGGTCACCATCAACATGTCCGTCAACTCTCATGCATGCAACTCGCACTCGACTCGCGGCATCGCTCGCCCTGCTGGCGTTCTGCCTGCCCTCCTTCGCCCGCGACACGCTCGAAGAACGCATTGCGCGGGTAGAAAACGGATTGCGTCCGGCTATTGCCATCAAGGGCCGGGCTGCCAACACGTCAAAGCTTGCCGACCGCATGGCCGCCCTCAAGGTGCCGGGTGTGAGCGTCGCGGTGATTAACGGCGGGACGATCGAGTGGGCGCGCGGATACGGTCTGGCCGAAGCCGGCACCACGCGCATGGTCACGCCGGACACCCTGTTCCAGGCCGCCTCGATCAGCAAGCCAGTGGCGGCGATTGGCGCGTTGCGCCTGGTCGAACAAGGCAAGCTGTCACTGGACGAAGACGTCAACGTCAAGCTGCAAACATGGAAGCTGCCGCCGGGTGCGCAAAGCGCCGACAACGCAGTCACATTGCGCAAACTCCTCAACCACAGCGCGGGCACAACCGTGCATGGCTTTCGCGGCTACGCGCGCGGCGAGCCGGTGCCGACGCTGATTGAAGTACTGAACGGCACCAAGCCAGCCAACTCCGCCGCGGTCCGGGTCGACACCAGGCCGGGCGAAACCTGGCGCTATTCGGGCGGCGGGCTGAGCATCGTCCAGCTGTTGATGTCTACCGCATCGGGCAAGGACTTCGCGCCGCTGATGAAAGACAGCGTGCTCGATCCTCTGGCCATGAAACACAGCACCTTTCAGCAGCCGCTGCCACCGGCCTTGCATGCGCAGGCGGCGACCGGCCACGATCAGCAGGGCGCACCAATCAAAGGCAAATGGCACACCTACCCGGAGCAGGCCGCCGCTGGCCTGTGGAGCACGCCGTCCGACCTGGCACGCTATGCGATCGAACTGCAAAATGCCAGTGCGGGCAGGTCGAACAAGGTGATTTCCGCAGCGATGGCCAAGCAAATGCTCACGCGCCTGAAGGGAGATTACGGCCTGGGTATCGCCGTCGGCGGTGCGATGAATGTGCCGACCTTTAGCCACGCCGGCTCCAATGAAGGCTTCAAGGCGATGCTGTTCGCCTACACCAGCACCGGCCAAGGGGCGGTCATCATGACCAACGGCGACCTGGGCGGAGCGCTGGTGCCCGAGATTTTACGCAGCCTTTCAGCGGAATACGGCTGGTCCGATTACCGCGTCAACGAACGGGTTCTCGCCTCCGTCGACAGCAAACTGTACGCCGCCTATGCCGGCAATTACCGGGTCGGTGGCGTGCCGATCACTGTCACCCGCGAAGGCCAGCGCCTGTTCATCCAGGCGCCACCGCTGGGCGCCGAGCGTGTCGAACTGTTCCCCGCCAGCAATACCAGCTTCTTCGCCCTGATCGAGCAGGCCGAATTCAGGTTTGAAAAGGACGCCGCCGGTGCGCAGGAACTGGTCATCAAGGCTGGCAACACCATCCGGGCAAAGCGCGTGCCGTAAAAGCGCGTGCCTTCAACCGGGCAGACAGCTTATTGCGCAAGCGTCCCGATGGCGTCGCTCCCATGCCGCCCTGAAACTATGCACAAAATGTAAGCATTCCTCAAATTAAATTTTCCAAAACTCCACTCTCACATGGTTTAAATTTTGTCAAAGCGAGCTCACCCATGCGCGCTAACGTCGTCATAGGCCGCGAACGAGCCCTGCGGCCTAAATCTCAGCGGCTCGATGAGGAGAAGCATCATGGGTACCGAGAAAGACAATGACGATCACGACAAGGACTGCCACGACAAGCATGACAAGTGTCGTGACCATTGCCACGATCACGACCACGACCACGACGATTGCAAGAAGAAGGACGACTGCAAGAAGCGTGACTGCGACGACTGGAAGTACAGCGAGCACTACAAGTATCGCGAGTACACCAAGTATCGCGAGCACGACGACGACAAGTGCCACGACGACCACAAGAAGGGCCGGCACTACCAGTCGCACCACATCCACGAGCTGGAAAAAACCATCAGGGCCCTGGCCGACGCGCTGGCAGCCCTCGGGCGCGGCGCCCACCTGCATGAATTGCTGCGCCTCATACATCAGCCCGGATGGACCACACCGGCCGAACTCGCCTTCGTCAATGCGATCCTCGACCACATCAGCGTCGACGTGCGCGCGCTAGACCGGCTGCAAGCCGATCTGGTGGAAGCCAGCAGGAAAGTTGTGAAAGTCCGGGACCGCGACTAGGCGCCCTGCCGCCCGCCCGCACCCGAAGGGCCTGGCATGTTCCTGGCCCGCGGGTGCCGGCGGGTTTATTTCGCCAACAAATTATTCACCGGCACCAGATCAGCTTCGCGCAGCGAACCGGCGGCCGCCTTCAGGCGCAGACCGTTGACGATGGTGTCGTAACGCGCCCGCGCCAGATCGCGGCGGGTCGAGTACAGCTGGCGCTGGGCGTTGAGCACGTCGATATTGATCCGCACGCCAACCTGGTATCCCAGCTTGTTCGATTCCAGCGCCGAGGTGCTGGACACTTCCGCCGCCTGCAGCGCCTTGACCTGCGCCAGGCCGCTATTGACGCCCAGGAAAGCCTGGCGCGCGCTCAGTGCGGCGTTGCGGCGCGTGCTCTCCAGATCCTGGCGGGCTTTTTCTTCCAGCGCGATGGTTTCGCGCACCCGGCTGGTCACGGCAAACCCGCTGAAGATCGGCACGTTCCACTGCACGCCGATCGCCTTGCTATCGGTCGTACCGGCACCGCTGAGCTGGCCGCTGACCTTGTTGCGGCTGGCGCTGGCGATCAGGTCCAGGGTCGGATAATGGCCGGCACGGCTCTTCTGGATTTCGCGCTTGGCCATTTCATAATTGAGCTGGGCGCTGGTCACGCCATAGTTCGCGCTTTCCGCCGACGACACCCACGGATCGATCACCGCAGGTTCGGGCGCGGCCAGCACCACGCTCGGCTTGAGCGGCGCCAGCCCGGACGGCGCGCTACCGATGATGGCCTGCAAGGCGCTGCGCTTGTTTTCCAGATCGTTCTGGGCGGCGTATTCCTGCGCCACCACCAGATCGTAGGCCGCTTGCGCCTCGTGGGTATCGGTAATGGTCTGGGTGCCGACTTCAAAGTTGCGCTTGGCCGATGCCAGCTGCTCGGTGGTGGCGGTCTTTTGGGCGCGGGTCAGTTCGAGCGTGTCCTGCGCGGCCAGCACGTCGAAGTACGCCTGCGCCACGCGGGTGATCAGGTCCTGCTGGGCCTGGGCGAAGGCGGCTTCGGCAGCGGCCGCCTGCAGCTTGCTCTGCTCGTAAGTCTGCCAGTTAGCCCAGCGGAACAGCGGCTGCACCAGCGAGATGGTGGCCTGGCTCGAATGGTTGTTCACGCTGCCGCCCAGGACGGTCGTGCTGGTGCCGTTCGGCAGCAGGATCGTCTGGCCCTCGTTGAACGGCGAGGAATCGGTATCGTTCTTGGTGTAATTACCGCTGGCCTGCACCGATGGCAGCAATTGCGAACGCCCCTGCGGTACCCGCTCGCGGCCTGCAGCCAGCGATGCGCGCGCACTGGCGTAGGCAGCGTCGTTGGCCAGCGCTTGCTGGTAGACCTGAATCAGGTCCGCGGCCTGTGCGTCCAGCGTCAGAAAAGCGCTGGCAATCAGCACGGCGAGTAGGGGTTTCTGCATTGCATTCTCCATCGGAGTCATCAAAAAAGTTAAGAAACAAAAAACCGAAGTGGTTCCAATCCCGCCGTACCGAGCCGCGCTCAGTACTTCGGCATTGCGCTGTCGACCTGCACAGCCCAGGCGTGCACGCCGCCTGTCAAATTAGTCACGCTGGTGAAGCCATTGCGCTCCAGGAAAGCGGCAACGTTTGCGCTGCGTGCGCCGTGATGGCAGATGCAAACGATCTCGGCGTCGTCGTCAAGCTCCTGCATCCGCGCCGGAATCGAATTCATCGGAATCTGCACCGAGCCGTCGATCTTGCACGTCTCAAATTCCCAGTTCTCGCGCACGTCCAGCAGCAGCGGACGCGGGCGCGCCGGGTCGGCCAGCCAGGCGGCCAGTTCGGGGGCGGTCACGTGGTTCATGCCGTGCCGATCAGAACGTGAAGTGCGAAGGCTTGACCGCGGCCTTCAGGTATTTCACATTGGTCTCGAACACTTTGACGGTGTCGTAGGCGGTCTCGGTCACGCGGGTAATGATCTGGGCCGACATGGCGGGCGCCTGGCCGATGATGGCGGCGATGCGCCCGCCCACCTTCACCTGCTTGAGGAACGCTTCCGGCAGCACTTCGAGCGCGCCGGAAATGACGATCACGTCGTACGGCGCGCCGCGGCCGAAGCCTTCGGAGCCGTCGGCTTGTTCAACCGTGACATTGCTAACGCCGGCCTCGCTCAGATTCTTCTCGGCCATCGCCTTCAGTTCAGGCAGGATTTCGACGGTGGTCACGTGGCGTGCCTTGTGCGCCAGCAGCGCGGCCATATAGCCCGAGCCGGTGCCGATTTCCAGCACGTTTTCGTGCTTTTTAACGCCCACTTCCTG
Organism: uncultured Oxalobacteraceae bacterium; assembly: GCA_965650445.1. GTDB lineage: Bacteria > Pseudomonadota > Gammaproteobacteria > Burkholderiales > Burkholderiaceae_D > Telluria_A. The sequence continues at coordinate 20,192 of CBFGOU010000001.1, forward strand.
CATGATGCGCGCTTCGAGCTTGGGCGTGAACATGGTTTCGCCGGCCGCCAGCGGAATTTCGGTATCGACAAAGGCCAGGTTTTGGTAGGCGGCGGGCACGAATTGTTCGCGTTTGACCACCAGCAGCAGATCGAGCACATCCTGGTCGAGCACGTTCCATGGACGGATTTGCTGTTCGATCATGTTAAAACGGGCTTGTTCGATATTCATCTTTTGTACTCGGCGGAAAAATAATAATCCGATATTTTATCGTTGAACGGCCATGGAAGGCACATCTTAACGACATGGCCCTATAGAGGGAGGAAATTGCGACAGTCTGCAGTTTGGAGGGAATGAACGCTCGAAAACGCCGACTTGGCGTTTTTGCCACATCACTGGGCCGGCGCCGGGTTGGCGACGATCCCGTGCAGGGTCACGTCGAGGAAGGTATTGATGTAGACGACAGGGTCGAGGTCGGGCACGCCGCAGACACCCTGCAAATGCTTCCAGGTCACCAGCATGAGCAGCGGCGCGATCAGCACGCTGACCATGGTGCTGACGTCCATGGGGCGGAATTCGCCGCGCTCGATGCCGCTTTTGAGCATGCCTTCGACCAGCACCGTCCAGCGCTGGATCACTTCCTCTTGGTAAAACTGGGCCAGATCGGGAAAATTGCCGGACTCGGCCATCATCAGCTTGACGATGCCGGACGCCTTGGTGCAGCCGAAGCTCTCCCACCAGCCGCTCATCACGCTGCGCAGCAGCTCGGCGCTGCCGCCTTCGAAGGCGGCCACTTCCAGCTCGACTTCGCCCAGGCGCGGCACGATGTTTTCGCGCACCACGGCCTTGAACAGGTCTTCCTTGTTCTCGAAGTATAAGTACAGGGTGCCTTTGGACACCCCTGCCCGCTTGGCCACATCCTCCAGCCGCGTGGACGCGAAACCGCGCTCGACGAACAGGTCGAGGGCTGCAGTCAGCAATTCCTGCGGGCGCGCGTCTTTACGGCGTTCCCAGCGGCGCTTTAACTCGAGTGGGCATTGCATCGGGTCGATTCCGTAACTTACTGGCGAGTCATTAATATAGACGCGCGGTTGAGCAGCGTCAAGCCAGTTCGTTGTTCCGTCCTAATAGAACCTCGAACAGAACAATAGAGCCTTGAATGGGTAAAAGCCGCCAAACAAAAGAATCGTGAATAGCTGATGACCATGTTTTTGCTGACCAGCAACAGGGGCGAAGCACCGAGGATAGTCGGTTGACAAAGGAGATTTTGTGTCCATAAAATATCAATTAATAGAACTACTAACTACCGAGACTAGAGTATGAGCCCGTTTTCGACGGCATTCCGAGAGTTGAGGGTATTCTGCGGCCGGCGCCAGGCAGACTTTGCCGAACAGCTGGGCTATGAGCAGAGCTACATCTCCGCCATTGAATTAGGGACGAAAGGACCGCCGACAGAGGCGTTTATTGAGCGACTCGTCGAGCGCCTCAATCTCGACGACGGATGGGAAAGCCGCCTTCGAAACGCACTGGAAGAATCGCAGCGCAAGATCGTGCTTCCCAATGAGGCGAGCGAAAGCGTCTTCCGAATGTTCAACGAACTGCGACGCCAGCTTGAAACGCTTCACCCCGCCCAGATCGAGCTGATGCAAATGGCTTTACGACTCCCCCAGTCGATGTCACAGCAACCGTCCAAAGCAACCTTTCCTCCTCGGCGACGGATCGCGCGTAGCAAGGAGACTGCGGATTCCACGCCTGAATGACCACAACCGCACGAGTTGCCCTTACAGTCGGCTGAAAGTTCCTCCAACACTGCCATAACCAGCGCTATATCTATAAAAGTAGAAGTTTATACGTCTAACGTTTGTATTTTTACAAACATTGCTCTATGATGAACATGGGGTTTTCAGCAATGATGCCGTAGAGACGGGAGCGGCTATGGCGGCAGCAACTTTGAGGAGCAATAGTGCTGAGTTCGACGAGTCGTCCGACCACTGGATTTTGCCAACTGAACCGACACCAAAGAGGCGTCGGCCGGCGGCAATGACCTATGCCAAGCTTCGCCAACGTATCCAGTTGGGGCACGGAACGGGGCACCGTGATCGATATCTGCCATGGCTGACTTTGCGCCGAAAAAATGTCTCGCCAAATTCGAATCAGGTGGTCTCGTGGATGCCGCCGCTGGGGCGTACCGCGCATTACTTCTCGGCAGGCGAGTATCACACCGCCTTGCTGCTGCTGTGGCTAGGGGTACACGACCTCCGGGAGCAATTTCCCCTTTGGCCCTCCCCACATCCCCACCCGCTTTACGGGTCGCCACTGCTCGCCGGCTCTTGCGATCGCTGGTCCGAGGGGTTGTTGGCAATTGCAACGAAGTCAGGGATCAAGCATGGCGTTGAAGTCGGAACGCGAGTGCCCTACGTTGCCAGCCTCGATTTGCTTGCGACAGTTTCGCTCCGGAGCGGGCCTGCGCTCATGGCCTTTTCTTCCAAGCCCATCGAAAAGGCGAATGCAAAGGTCTCATGGCGCACCCTCGAGCGTTTGGAACTTGAACGGCGTTACGCCGAAGAGATTGGCGCATCTTATTTCGTGTCGCATTCGGCCCTTATCCCACGCTTGACGGCTGGGCAACTGGAAAGCTGGTTGGATGCGTCGACACTTGCTTCGGCGCCTGAGCTTGCGTCCTATGTACCAAGCTTTGCCGAGTGCATAAACGCAACCTCGCGCGATCCGCTCAATGTAGCAGTCAAAGCGGCCGCGAGGAATCTGTCCCTCCCGCTGGATGTCGCTTGGTTTTTGTTCAGACACTGTTGCTGGACCCAGGCTATCGACATTGATCCATCGAAACGCATCTTAACGTCGAAGGGGGCGATTCCGGGCGGCCGCCATTTGCGGCAACAGTTGCGCAAACGCCTTTTCGGGGAGACCTGGGAATGACCGCCACTACCATTGAAGTCGGAAGCGTCCTGATTGCAACGTCCGAAGCCTCTCCCTTTGTCGGCGGGCCCCATCGTGTCCTGCAGGTAGCGCAACGACTCGATCGCGTGCTGCTTATCCCTATTCCACTCGGCCCAAGGCTTACTGAAGGCAATAAGCTGGTGAGCTATTACGCCAAGGGATTCGTCTCAAAAAAGCTAAGCCTGCTAGAGCATTGGCTCGAAATGAAACATATACAGACGACGAGCATTGCTGTGCCAGATCATTGGTACATGAGCGACGAACAGCTTCGGCAGTTATCTCCGCCTACGTCCACGCACGGCAAAGATTCGCAAGACTCCATACGCTCCCCTCTTGAAATCAAACGCGACTTCAAGTGGATGCTGATTGCTCCGCTTATTCCTTCGGAGAACGGCCCGTCAGGACTTCGCCCACCGGATCTTGCGGGACTTGACTCGCTCGTGCGAAGCCGAGCGCGCGACGCCAAGGTTAGCCCGGGCCAGATATTTGACGCACTCCATCGCTTCTATGCGTTCGGTTGCGTCAAAAATGCATTGTTGCCGAACACGACTAACAAATCGGGGGCTCCGGGTACGCCGCGGCGAGCAAAAAACGGGGTGAAGCTCGGTAGAAAAAACGCGGCGGTTAAGGCCGGGCACATCGACCAGGCGGGTTTGGCGCTCACCGACAAGGATGTCCAAAATCTGGAGGATGGCTATGCGTCCTTTGTCATTCCTGGAACAACGGTCCCACAAGCGTTCTTGTCAATGAGCGCTGCGTTCTACAGCAAAGGGCATTCCATCAAGCACGGTTACGCGGTGCCCGAACTGTATGAGGCAAATGCGCGCCCCACAGAGCGCGAATTCCGGTATCACGGCGAACGCGGAAAGGATGCGCATGGAGCGGCTCGGCGGTTAATGGGGGAAGGAAAGTGGGCACGTGATTATCGTCCGCTAATCGGAACGGCCCGCGACGGCATCACAACAATTGGCCAGGTCGGCTCCATTGACGCGTCGCCTGTGGATGTGAACTTCGTCTCCTGTAGCGACCCTAGGCAAGCAATTGGCGTAGGACGGGGCATTTTCGTACGGGATGGGTGGCTCGGCCTTTACCTGGGATTTCACGTGACGCAGGACGGACTTGGCACCGACGACGCAAAGCTTGCAATTCTAAGGGCAGCTACCGACAAATCCGCAACACTGAAGCGCTACGGACTCGACCTCCCGCCAGAAGATTTTCCGTCGATTTTCTTCTCGAAATACCTGTCGGACAATGGCGAGCTGCGTAGTCTGGACGGGATGCATTCTATCGTCGACCAGCTTACCTCTCGTATTGAATTTGTTGCCAGCGGCCGTGCCGATAGGAACAGTGCATCTGAATCCGGCCACCACTCGCGGCACCGCGGTTTCGACCATCACTTTACGGGCTCTACAAAGGGGAAGGTAGCACAGCGCGGTGAGCCGCTGGCGATATCGAAAGCACTGATCACGAGGTTCGCGTATACGCGACTTCTGCTGCTATGGACACATTGGGCAAATACCAAACAACTACTGCCTCTTCACATGGTTCCTACCGAAATGCAGCGCGAAATGTCGATGCAAGGAAAACCGATCGAACGAACCCGCATTGCGATTTACCGATGGGCCAAAGCAAATGGGTACGTGACCTGGAAGCCGATGGAAGCCAGCTTTCTGCGAGCCCACCTCTTGCCCAAATTTACCGCCAGCGTCCAGCGTGATGGCTTGGTATTGCACCGGCCGAACCCCGGTAAAGCAGTGGAGCTGATGCATGGTGCGAGATTCAACCACGAGTATCTGGCGCTCTCCGGCATTATTCGGGACGCTGTAAAACGTGGCAAGAAGCATATTGAAGTCAGAGCGGACCCGGACGACTTGAGTCAAATTCTCGTCGTTGACGGTAAGGGAATTCATATCATTCCTAATATAAAGGACGACATTCTCTTCATTCAGGAAGGTGGCGTCGCGGACCTTTGCGCGATCAATGACAAAGAGAAGCAGGACGGCGTACTTGCCGCCTCTCGAATCGATCAGGACGCCATTGAGCAGCAATCGTTCCGCAAGGAGGCGGAGGCGGAAGCGCACGAGGCCCAACAAGCTGCGGTGAGGCAATGGGGCCCCCAAGGCCGATCAAGCACAAAGCGTGAGGGTGTTCGCTTGGCGAAAAAGGTGGAGCAACGCAACCAGTACGACAACGAGGTGCGTCGCGCCGCTGAACAGCGTGCAGCGCCTGAGGAGGCCGCAGTGCCCGCTGCTATCCAGGAGGTCCACTCACCCCTGCCAGATTCACCGGAACCACCTCACTCCGTATCGAACCGAGGCAACGAACTGATGGAAATGCGCATGCGCCGGCTCACAAGTTTTACCAGCGAAAGAAAGCATTAATGAGTAGCGAACAACGCTTGCCACAATCGTCCTCCGACAACCCCTTCCTGGAGCCTCTTGAGACAATCCTGTCCACCGATAATTTGGAATGGCGGCTGCAGAATAATCCACTTCAAAATGTGGACACTGCAGCACTAAGCATTCAAGCACGGCATGACTTACTTGATCGTCTGCCGGAACAGATGTTCGAGCCAACGATGTCGTCAATCGACACGGCTACGCGGCTCTACCGTCTTATTCGACGGGGATACGCGTCCAGGAATCCGACTGAAGTGGCAACGCGGGTTAACGCTATGGCCATCGCCCGTTTCGCTGGGTTAGAGATGAGCAAGCTGCCTTGGCTGCCTAGTTCGGCCAAGGGAATGCGCATCATTGGAATAACCGGCCTCGGGAAGACGTATGAAGTTTTCCGCGCGCTATCTCAGCTACCGCAGAAAATTGCACACGGACGATCACCCAGTGCGGGCTGGACCCACATGATTCAAGCAACTTGGCTATACGTTCCGATGAGTCATGACGGGTCGCTCGGCGGCCTGCTTCTTCAAATTCTCACATCGTTAGACGAAGTGATCGGAACCTCCTACAGCAGTAAAGGTGGATTTGCTAGCCTCAGCAATGAAAAACTGGCGGTTCACGTTGGGATCATTCTGAACAACCATGGCGTTGGCGTATTGGTCATCGACGAATTGCAGCATCGCAATTTTTCGGGCGGTTCCCGCGGCGGACTGGCCGCCACGTTCTTCCTGCGGCTGCTCAACTTTGGTGTTCCTATCGTTCTGATGGGGAATCCAAAGGGAATGGACGCACTTGACGCCTTCTCACAAGACATGCGCCGTGTTGGCGCCGGTGGCAGCATCCATATGCATCCTCTGGAAAAAGATGAGTTCGATTTTGCCAACATGCTGGCGCCGGCCCTATGGCGTTACAACGTGATGCCAGAACCATCGCCTGTGAACGATTTAGACGGCGCGATCCTGTTCAAATATTGCGGAGGCATACGCGATTACGCGGCGCGAATCCGCGTGTGCTCACAACGCCTTGCGCTCGACCTAAACAAACGCTTCGTCACAGAAGAGCACATGGAACAGGCGTTCATGGGCCCTGACTTCAGCCCCGGTGAACGCGCGCTGATAGCGGGCTTCCGAGATAAAAATCCTCTTCTGCTAAGCAAATTTGATGACATACCGTGGGAGGACTATGCGGCCAAGTGGGGGCTGCTCCCATCAGGTGAAGGCGCCAGTTGTGGTGACCTGCCGAAGCCGGTTTCTACCCCGCCTGTCACGGCAGTGAAAATACGCAAGCCGGTAGCACAGGTGGCGGCGGCGGCCGCAAAACGAAAGCGCACGCGAAAGGCAAATCAAGACGCCGACAACACCGCGTTAAGGGAAACGCTGGATTCGGAGGATATCCGAAACGACGGACTTAAGGACTACCTCATCAGCTCGATAAATGCTCTAAGGGACAGCGATCACGCTGCTGCACCAGAACGTCTTTAGGAACAACGATGCTCAATACTACGGATAATTCGTCCAATACAATGCTGCCGTATTTCCCCGCGGGCTTTCCCGACGAGACCATAGGATCTCGAATCAGCCGCTACCATATTCTTCGTGGTCAGCCGACTATTCAAACAACGTACGGACAGCTGTTCGATCGACTCCCGTTCAGTTCAAATGCAATGGTGCACCCGCATCTTGACAGGCTCGCCAAAAAGCTCCCGGGGTCGGCTGCGCACAACCTGATGACGCTGCACGCGGAGAGTACTCTCGGTCCGCTTTTCCAACGTTTTGCCGGCACAAGGCTCGATAGCACGACCACCGTGAGAGGGAACGATGCGCCGCTCCCTAGTCGCCCCAGGCGAATCCGTGGAGACAGCCGCCTCACGCACATCTGCGCACAATGCTTGCGGGATGATCAAACGTCGCTTGGCTCGCCCTATATCCACAGATCCCACCAGATACCCGGTGTCACATCTTGCTGGCGCCACGAAACTCGGCTGCTTGACCGGTGCCCATTCTGCCGGTGCCCGTTCGCACGGCCAAATGAACTGATTCTTTCCGCATGGCTGGGATGCGCATGTGGCTCATCCATCGCCGAGCATGTGCCAACCGAGCCATGGAGTCCTTCGGAAATCGAGAGGGAATTCGCAGAGTTCACAAGACAGCTCCTGGCCTCCGAAACGGTTCCTCTATCCGCGAGACAGCTCGTCGCCATCTACAAGCACAGGGCGCTTGAACTTGGCTATGGGTGGGGCGACCAGAAGATTAACCGCAAGCGGTTATTTGACCATCTCGAAAAATTCTTCGGCGAGGCCCTGCTGGGGAAGATGGACCCGGCCTACGGGAAGGGAAAAACGAGCGGCTGGTTTCACCTACTGACACCAAGCTCCAGTCAAGAAACCCCTTTGAACAGGCATCTTATATTTGTATATTTTCTATTCCGCGATCCGTCGCTTTTCTTATCCCGCTCCGTTGCTGCCGCCAATACTGATCTCAGCATGTTCGCTGACACTCACGCTAGCGATCCCAATGTTCAGAAGGGTGTCGTTGGCGACACGCAGCCAAATGATCCTGCCCAAGTCCTCTTTGCCGAACTGACCGAGGCCGCTCAGCGTTTTGGCTATGACACTCAGCAATTGTGGCAATACCATTTCAGCGCCATGAAACGACTGGTGAAACTGATGCCAGAGGCGAGCACAGTGCTGGATGCTTATTTTCGAAAGACCAAAGAGAAGGAAGTGCGCACAGCGCTAGCAGCCTTCAAATCGCGCGAACGACTACGCCGAACCGACGTCAAGTGGTCGGACGAAATCACCGCGACGGCGCCTCGCCTTATCTGGAAGGATATAAGGCCGGTAAAGATTACCAAGCATCAGCTTCTCAACGGCGGATCCATCAAGCAAGCTACCTGGCCGGTACCATCGAAATACCCGTTGACCTGCGTCGCACTCAACCAGAAAGCAGAATCGATGTGGCATTTTTATGCGCGGCGAATGCTCTGGACCTTGCAAGCGTTGAACGATCCACACACGCCAGCGCACAAGATAATTATCCTGGCGGCGCTCGAGGTTAATAAAGCGCGAGCGGTCCTCGCGTTCTTTTCCGACGCGCCTCGCGGGGGTGGGACTTCCATGGAAATAATCAGGGCAATACTGAAAGGCAGGGGTATCGGTACGGACTGGAAGGGACCGTGCCCAGAGCAGGAGTTCTACCGGGCCGGGAGGGCCTACAAATTGCGAACCTCACGCTGGGGTCCAATTGGTGGAAAAGCAGGGGATACCGACAAATAGCCTCAGCATCGGCCAGGCATGTTGATAACCCGCCTACCCATTCCGTATACCGACGAAACGCTCTACAGCGTTGCAGCGAGGACGCGCCGTGCAAATGCGGCAAGAGATGATCGCGACGCATGCCGAAGCCTGTTTGGTCCGTCACGAACGATGCGCGTGTCAGAGTTCCCGGTGAATCTTCTGCACTTTTGCGCTGCCACGAATGGAATGCTTGGCAATCCGCTAGAGGTCCTTGACGCGATGACGGTGACAGGGTTCTATGATCGGGTGGGAGGTCGGCCATGGCGAACTGGCAGTTCGTGCATTCCCGCAATAACAGCAGGATATGCCTTATCGACTCTATCCAACGGCACCCTTTGGCTGTGGCGAGCATGTGCACAATGTGTGAAATCGGACCGCGCCATCCATGCGACAGCGTATTGGCGGCGAGCACATCAACTACCGACTTCATTTTTCTGCGTGCTACACAATGCGCCACTGAGCGCATCGGTGGCAGCTGTGAAAGAACGCCACAACCGATTTCTTCTTCCCGACGAAACGCGACTCGACGACACGTATGCGCCCCTCGCACGGACCAAGGATGACGAAGCGCTAATGCGGCTGACCACGCTAGCGGTTGATGTCCTGCAACATATTGGTGCCCCGGTCAACGCGACAGCAGTGCATGCAACCATACTTCGTGCACTCGACAATCGCGCACTGCTGACGGCTTCCGGCGCTATCCGTCAAGAGCCATTTGCCAGGGAATTCTTTCGACACTACGGATTCTTGAATCAACATCCGGAGTTTGCTTCTGCAGTGTCAATTACCGGCATCAATATCCTTGCGCGAAGCCTCCGGGGCGTCAATGCATGGAGATCGGCCACGCACAATATCCTGCTCATCGATTGGTTGTTCGGTTCCTGGCCGGCGTTCCTTGACCAATGCTATTGGCAATCGGTGATGGATTACCCGGGCGAAGAAACGGAACTGGCTTTGCTCTCAAATCCGCAGACGCAAATTTGGTGGAAGACGCAGAAAAGCGTTGATCTATCAGAGAAACATGCCCATCGGCGGGCTTGTTTGGATTTTCTGAGCAAGCAAACACCCGCCCTGCGAAATGTCTTCGCTCGCACTGCGCCCAAATCGTTCAGGTGGTTACTACGATACGATCCGGAATGGTTGGACCAGCATTGCCCGACTGCAGTAAGCCGCCCGGTCCAGGCCGAACTTTTTTGAGAGTCGGCAAGGACCACAAGGAGTTGAAGACACCCGGTACAGCGATCGCGCGCCGCCCGTGGCTCGCATGCGGATCGGCATCATTCGCTGGTCCGCGCACGCCTAGAAAAACGCCTTCAGCTGTTCATACAGCGCCTATGCGCCAAGCCCGGCGTCCGCCGGACCGGCACCGGCCCGTTCGCCGCACCGAGGCTTGTACTTCGATTCGAGCAAGGGTTTGCAGTGCCTGCCGCCAGCCTTGTTCCAGAATTTTCTGGCGCAGGTCCGCTTGGTCGTCGGCGGCGCCAAAGCGTGCGCCACTACCAAACCGCCCGACATGTCTTCCATTGCATTGCCCAGCGGTTCAGGTTCTTCATGATTTTCTTCGCTGGCACCTCGGGCGTGGACGCCTCGGCAATCGCTTTCAATACGACGGGAAGCGGAATCTCGTCCAGCAGCGCCATCAGGTGGGGGTGATAGCGCAAGGGTGCTTCCCCCGTCCGCAGGATGTGGGCCAGTACCTCGGGCGTAAGCAAGTCGCGATAACTAGTGCTGGCGCTGCGCGCGCAACCGCCAGCGCGCTTTTCATTCCGATCGACTTCAATTCTGTCGCCTCCAAACCAAGAATATCCATGACCATCTTACGCTTGGCAAAACCAAGTCGTTGAGGTCCTGCTCTCCACTTGGTTAATGGCTATGCTTCGTCGCCAGCTCATGCTCGGCGCACCGCCTGCTGTCCTCCGGCCATCGTGGCCGAACTTGCCGTGTTAGCGACCTAACGGTCACTGTGGAGCGACTGCTCTCCCCACTTCCTACAGACAAGCAAATCCGGCGGTCAAAGCTACACATGGCGCCCCCTCGAGCGCAAGTCAAGGAATTTTTGATATGCTGTGCTTCCTTGTCGCCCGGAGGGCCAGCATTCACGCCATCGCCGACCCAACAGAGCCTTCTAAGAGTCAAGAATTGAGCAAATTGCCCGGGAAACCTGCAGATCATACTGGCGGAAATCCGTCGTTGGACGGCTGGCACTACCAATGTGACGTATCCGTGTTTGCGGCGCTGGATCTGCTGGTGGTCAACCGTGTCGCCAAGGTGCTTCAGCTCGAGCCTGCGACACAGGAAGACCTGGAGGCGGAGCTTGAAGTCCCGCAGGTTTCGTCATCGGCTGTCGTGGACGGCGAACGCCTCGTCGTCCAAGCCAAATTGCGTCGTACCGGCCAATGGACGCCCGCCTCACTGCGCGACTTGGTGGAGCACGGGGAGAAGCGCCCGTCCGCATTGAAGTTGTTGGAGGACACGAAGGTCCGGTACGTGCTGTTCACTAGTGCCGACGTGTCGGGAACGCTCGGTGCGCTGCAGGTCGATGCCCTGCTGGAGCGCCCCGGCGGCGACGACCTGCCGGCTGATGTGTTCCCGCCCACGCTCGTCCAAGCGGCGGCAGGCCGGTTCGCGGTGCTGGCTCAATACAACGAGGCGCGCGTTGTCGAGAAGATCGACGCTTACTTACTTAGTCCTCTGAGCATCCCGAGAGAGCGCCACGAAGCCTGTCGCGAAGATCTCCGCAAAGCCGCAATGGCGGGGATGCGAATAGGCTACGCCTGGCCCAGGGGTGATGTGGAAGCCATTATCAAGATGCATGGTGGCTCCATCCCGTCTGAGCGCGACCGCAAGTTTGTCCCGCCCACGAACTGGGGCGACATCGTTGCCCAGATGGACAAGCGCAACGCCATCGTCATCACAGGGCCGTCGGGCACGGGCAAGACCACCGTGGCCAAGGCTCTCTACCAACACTACCGTAGCGTCGTGCCTGGGATCAGCTATGTGGAACCTGGAGGTCCTGGCGAGCTGAAGGTTCGGCCAGACGCCGGCCCTACCTTCTTCTACGTGGAAGATCCGTGGGGCAAGTATGAGATTGGCACCAACACGGCGGTATGGACAGTTGAGCTGGAGGAGCGGCTGCTGAAGGCCAGTGCCCAGCAGAAGATCGTGGTCACCAGCCGTACCGATATCCTCGCCGCGACCGTCGGAAGTCAGAGCGACTTCCTCAAGCAGTGGGAAGTGCGGCTGGAGGCCAAGCACTACGGCGACAAGGAGCTGGGTAGGATGTACGAGGAGCTCGTCCGCCTCCTCGGCTCCAGTATCTTGCAGCTGGCAGCCATCCGTGCCAGGGAACGCGTCCTGCAAACGTTGCGGACCCCCTTCGAGATTGACCGCTTTGTGGCACTGCTGCAAGCCGGGGCTATCCCTGCCGACGAGAACGAAGACCAGTTCGTGTCGCGGATCCTGCACGAAACCCAAACCCGCGCCATCGAAAACGAGGTCGAGTTGATGGTGAAGGCGCGCCATTACGAGAAGGCAGCAGTGGTGCTGTGGGGTCTGATGAGCACCCGACATGGCGTGCGTCGCCAAGACTTGCCAACCATCCGGCGAGCCATCAGCAAGCTGGATCCGGCATTCGGCCCTGGGTTAGAAAGGCTCGTGAACGATCTAGTGGCCGGCGGCAGTCTGCGCCAGCCTAGCAGCGACGTCACGTATACCCACCCCCGTGTGGAGCAAGGCCTCATCCGTGTGGTGCGAGCCAACCCTGAGGTGACAGAAGTCACCCTGGAACACCTGCTGACGGCTCTCGTCCGCATGGGCAACACTGGGAACACCCAGGCCGTTGAGACAGCAGTGCGACTCCACGCTTTCATCAAGGATTCCGACCAGTCCCTGTACGAGGTATCTCATGAAGTCCAACTCACCATCGACATTTGGCTGGAGGACGCGCTCAGCAAGGACCACGACGACTACGTTGGCCTGCTGCGCCTAGCCTGCATCGCCGGCTCCCGCGCATGCATCCCCGCTGAAGTCGCCCGGTGGTTGCGCCCTGTGACCACCGGCAAGCATTTCTTTATGCGCGATTGGAAGCTCAGCAAACGCAGCGACGAATGGTACATGACGGTCCGCAACCATCCGCTCACGCAAGATGTTTGCGAGCGCTTCATTCGACTCGGCCTCACCGTGGGCACCCGAGGCTATCCCGGCCGAATGGCCGAATACCTCGATACCATTGCATCGGGTCTGGATGCCGCTTGGCTAGACGCGGCGAAGATGATCGTTCATCGCGGCGAAGAAACCAATGCGATCACTGTCGGGTTCGGTGCCATGCGGGCCATCGAGAACCGCGAACCGCTGCTGCAACTCGCGCTCGCCGCACTCCGCGAGGAGGTTGAGGCGCTAAAGACGTACTCAGATCCCGAGCACTGGCCATTTATTGACGGCCACTACAACGGCGACTGGGAGCCTCTCGACGGCCACACCGACTACTACTACGCCGCACGCGAACTGGTCTCTGCGTTCGCGGAGGCGACCCGTCGCGACTCGGGGTGGCACGCGCTTGCCGAACACAAGGATGCGCGCGCACTTGCCAGTGAGTGGTTTGATGCCATGGAAAAGGCCTCGGGCGCAGATGCCGGCGATGATGAGTTGCGGCGTCTGCTGGAACTGGGTAAAGGGGAATACCTTGAGCAGCGAATCTGGCGACTTTTGACGGAGAGGTGGCGCCCATCCTTCGTGGTCTCCCTCCGCGAGCGACTGCTTTCTGGCGACGAATCAGCGCATCTGCGCGAAGTCGCAGCGCGCTGTGCCTTGGAACACGCGCCGGACTTGTTGACCGAAGTGGCCAAGGAGCTTTTTGATAAAGGCCAGACGGTACGGTTGCTGGAACTGGCGCACGACGCCAAAACCCACACTAAGCGCTTCGGCGTCAGGGGTAGCCAACACCTGGCCTACGATGCGTTCGAGCTGCGCCTGCCGGCGCCCTTCGGGGAGCTTGCGGCGGCGTTCGCGCCGTTGGACGATATCCAGGAAGTGCAACTCACCGACGCTTCACTGGATGGGTTGATTCCTCTGCTCGGAAAGCACCAGGGGCCTCTCCGTCCCCTGCTGATCTGGCTCGCCGCGACGAATGGGCGAGCCACGGAAGCCGTGCTGGAAGAAGCATTGCGTGAATCCTTGCTGGCAGAGGAGGCAGACCTGACTGTTCGCGCCGCCGCTGCGGCGGGTTGCTGGAGGCTGGTGAGGTCAGCCTTGACCCACCCGCGTGCGAAAGCCCGCCAGCGTGCGCTGAATCTCTTCGCTGCTTCGGAGCATGGGATCATAGATGACATCGTTGCCCTGGCGAACGACCCCAGCGCATTCGTCCGGCGTTCGCTACTGGATTTGTTGGCGAAGCAGCCCGAACGCCACGCCGCTGCCCTGGTGAAGTTGTGCGAAGACACGTGGTCTTATGACTCAGTTCCAGCGGGTGAGGCTCAGAACTTCCCTCTCGCTCAAGTCGCCGCTCGGGCGCTGGCCACGTTGACGTCCGTGCCACCTGAGCTGACCGGCGCCATCGTCGAGGCTGCCCTGGAGACGGATGACGTGACCGTCACCGAAGTACTGCTGGACTTGCTGGTCGAACGTGGTGACGAAGATGCGTTGCGCGAAGTGATCAACCTCGTCTTCACTTTCAAACCAACTTGGGCCAGTGTGCAGGCGGCCTCAACGATCGCTCGGACTAAGCGCAACTTGCCTGCTGAAGGCCTGAAAAAGGCCGACCCGCACTGGCTGGGCAAATCGAACCCCTACCTGGCAGCCCAGACGGTCGAGGCTGTGGGCAGCATCGCGGACAGCACGCAGGTCCTTGCTGTGGCCAAGTCACTTGCAATCAGCGAAGATCGGCGGGTTCTTTTGATCCCCCTGGCCATCGGGGCTGAACGCCAGTCGGTTGAACTCGCCAACGAGGTGCTCAGCAAACTGCCGCCTGATCATCCGGCCATCCAAGTCCTTGACACGTCGAAGCATCCGCTTCCTCATGACGCGCTGGATCAGCTCGGCAATGCGCGCACCGTGGAAGCCGTCCACTGGCTGCTCGGTGACCGCATCGCCGAGCGTCCATCAGTCTTGGTACAGTAAAAGCAATGCCGGCATCGTAGGAGCCACGCAACTCAACGCGAAACATGCTCAGGTGCTGCGGCAAAACCTGGGGCACCTCCCCGCGCCCCAGTGGCCACATCCAAGGACTGCACCACCGATGCCCCCAGCCGTCGCGTCAAACATGGTCGGTTGTCACCATGATAGGCGCTATGTTCTCTCCCCGAAATTGGTCTGCCGTCATATTGACGATGTTATCGCCGCGCTGCAACCAGACATGGGATTTTTTTCATATGTTCGCCGCACCTTCCGGTCAGTGGTTCAAATCCGGCTTCTCCTTGCTCCATGATTTGATTCCAGCTTTCCGGTAGCCAGAGCCTTCGCTTCCCCTCTTCCAGGAGGCGGCGGAATTTGAGCAGCGTCGTCGCGTCGGGCGCCGAATCATGGGTGAGGTCGACGCCGACAAAATTACGGACCGGGACGATGTCGTAAATCGCATCCTCGATACCCTCGTCCGACAGCCCGAGACATTGCTGGGCGATGTACATGCGCAGCATGCGTTCCAGACCGATCGGCGGCCGACCGCGGCCATCCCCGGCCGGATAGTAAGGCAGCAGCGCGGCAACCAACGCGGGCCAAGGCGTGGCCGCTTCGTTCTCGGCGAGGAAGCGCTCTCGCCGCGTCGGCTTCTTCTTGTTGGCGAACTCGACGTCCGAAAAGCTGGTTTGTTTCATCGTCGCGGGACAAAAAATGGATGCGTGATTGTGCCACTTCGCTTGGGTGACCGGTGGTGGATCGACGATTAAATCAGTGCTTCCCTAGGGAAGCGCTGAACAATTCACTTTCGGGCGCGAAAGTGACCTGAACTGTCCGCAGAATTTGGCACACGCGTTTTCTGATCGAATCGAACGTGCACGGGTGGCAAATTTGGCCGATTCGGTCAGGTGTTTTTCCCGCTTTCCGACCTCAGGACGCAATCTGGGTGTACTGTCGTCTCAGGAATCTGCGCGCCAGAACCAGATTGGCGAATCCAAACAGCGTGAACAGCTGCGCGGTGTTTTTGGCCAAGCCGCGATAGCGCGTCTTGCGATGCTTGAACAGGCACTTCACGACATGGAAGCAATGCTCAACTTTGGCGCGCACGCTGGCCTTCGCCTTCTCCAACTTTTCCTGCGCACGGCCAAGGGAATTTTTGGTGAGTGTCTTGCGCAGCCCGGGCCGCATGGCAGTGTGCCAGTCGACCTGCTTGCCCGCGTTCTCGGGGCGCTTGGCAACACCTTGATAACCGGCGTCTCCCAGCACTGCCTTCTCGCCTCCGTGCAGCAGCGCGTGCGCTTGCGTCACGTCGGCCACGTTGCCGGCTGTGCCAACCACCGTGTGCACCAGGCCGGTGGCCATGTCCACACCCACGTGCGCCTTCATCCCAAAATGCCAATCGTTGCCCTTCTTCGACTGGTGCATTTCCGGATCGCGCTCACCGTCGCGGTTCTTGGTCGATGGCGGCGCCGCGATCAGCGTCGCGTCAACGATCGTCCCTTCGCGCATCATCAAGCCCTTGCCAGCCAAGTGGCCGTTGATTTCATCGAAGATCCGGCGCGTCAGTTTGTGCTGCTCCAGCAGTCGGCGGAACTTCAACAGCGTCGTCGCGTCCGGTGCCGATTCGTGTGTCAGGTCAACGCCGACAAAGCCACGAATCGCCTGGCTGTCATAGATCGCGTCTTCAATGCCCTCGTCCGAAAGCCCAAAGCATTGTTGGACGATATACATGCGCAGCATCCGCTCCAAACCGACCGGCGGACGGCCGCGTCCATCGCCCTTCGGGTAGTACGGCAACAGTGCAGCAACCAACGCCGGCCATGGCGTCACCGCTTCGATCTCGGCCAAAAACCGGTCGCGCCGCGTCACCTTCTTCTTACCGGCAAACTCGGCTTCGGAAAAACTCGCTTGCTTCATGATGGGCACGAAAAATTTGGATGCACTATTGTGCCAGTTCAGCCTACCCCGATGGGGCGTCGAATGAATAAATCAGCGGTTCCCTAGGGCGAGGATCTTTGGCATGCCTGACACTTGTCTTGAAAAAAAGTGTTAAGCAGGGACGCTCCGCTTGTAACGGTTGACATGATATTTGAGACTAGCTGGGCAAAAAGTGAAAATTAGTGAGCATCTGTTAGGAAAAACGGTCGATAATCTTCCATCTTTCCAACGGGATACGCGATGATTGAATCTATCGATGTTGAGAGGTTCGGCTCCTACAGCGCTTTCGCTTGGGGGCCGAACGTACTAGACCAGCAAGGGCGAGCGGCTACCTTCCGTAAACTGAATATTCTGTATGGTCGAAATTACTCCGGAAAGACCACATTATCTCGAATCGTGCAAAGCATCGAGAGAGCAAGGTTACCGGAAAAGTACGCCAATCCAAAGTTTCGAATTAAGACGTCCAGCGGCGTCGTCACCGAAGCGAATATCGCAGACACGAATTTATCGGTTCGAGTTTTCAATAAGGATTTTGTAGATCACAACCTGTCATTCCTTCGCGATAGCCAAGGAACAATTCAAACGTTCGCTATTCTGGGGGAGCAAAACACTGACTTACTAGCTGATATTGCGAGTGTTGAGGCTGAGCTTGGGAGTGTGGAGGCGCAGACCGGCTTTAGGTATGAGTTTTACACGAGTCGCCAACTGGTGGACAGAACAAAGAAAGAGTACGACCAGTTGCAGACACAACTGGATCAGAAGCTCGTTGAAAAGGCCAACAAACCTCAAAGCGGTATCAAGCACAACCCGATCTATCGGGACCCAAACTACGACATTAAGAAAATGCGGCTCGACGTCGGCACGGTACTACAGTCAAATTTTGTTCTCTTGGCTGAAGATGCTGTCGCGACGAATCTAGCGTTGTTGGAAGAGAGTCCGATGCCTGATATCGGGAAGCCTGGTGCGTACCGTGCTGCGCTTCGTGAGATTTTTACCAAAGCATCGGAGCTAGTCTCCCGGCAAATTTCACCCACAGCGCCAATTAAGGAACTGCTCGAGAATGGGGCGCTTCAAAGCTGGGTAAAAGCAGGCATTGAACATCATAAGGATCACCGGAGTGACTGCGCATTTTGCGGCAACCGACTGCCAGAAGATATTTGGGCGAAGCTTGAAGCGCATTTTAGTAAAGAGTCGCAAGTTCTTGAAGAACAGATCCAACATACTTTGCGCGGCATTGAGGCGGAGCGTGTGAGGCTGGCACGGCATACGAATGTCTCGGTAAATCAGTTCTATCCATCTCTACGCGATGAAGTCACCGTCGTGCTCGACGAGTTGTCCAAGTCACGGCAACATTACGTGGAGCAGCTGGACGTCATGGTCGAGGCTTTGCGAACGCGTGCAAACAACATTTTTAAGCCGTCTCAGCTTTCAATCAGCGCCAACGCAGATGATGCGCACGCGGCCGCTCTGGAAACTTTGGAAGTGCTGATTGACGGGCACAACAAAAAAACGAATTCGATCGCGGCAGATCAACTCGCGGCGCGCAAGAATTTACGATTGCGGGAAGTATCAAAGTTCATTTCTGACATTGGGTATCAGGAATCAGTGAAGAATTTGGAGGAAAAAAAGCAAGAGGTAAAGGTGCTTGAGGAATCCCAGCAAAGGCTTGTTGAAGTTGGCAAGGGTAAAGCCAAGCGTCTTGATGACCTCCGAATGCAGTTGCGAGATGAACGACAGGGTGCTCAGCGAGTGAACACCTATCTCAATCATTACTTTGGTAGCCAAACAATTCGCCTAGACGCCGTTCAAGATGAGGACAGCCCGAGTGTGTATCGCTTCAGGATACTGCGTGGAGATGAGGATGCACACAACCTAAGTGAGGGCGAATGCAGCTTGATCGCCTTTTGCTATTTTTTGGCCAAATTAGACGACATCGACACCAAAGGTAAAGAACTCATCATATACATCGACGATCCGATTTCCAGCCTCGATAGTAATCATATCTTCTTTGTATTTAGTTTGATTCACAAAGTATTGATGTCCCCTCTAGTTGATGAAAATGGAGCTCAGATTCGAAGCGCGGCCGGTAAGTTAACATACCGGTTCGTTCAGATGTTTATATCCACACATAGCTTGGAATTTCTGAAGTACCTAAGGCGCCTACCATTCGATAAAAATGAACGCGAAAGCTTTATGGTAATGCGGAGAGATCATTCAAGCGTGATTAGTCTCATGCCACGTCATCTGAGGACTTATGTTACCGAGTTGAACTTTCTGTTTGGGGAAGTTTGTATTTGCGCCGACCCCGCTAACATCGCGACGCACTATCAGGCGTTCTATGGATTTGGTAACAACCTGAGGAAATTCCTAGAGGGATACCTATTCTTCAAGTATCCATCGGATAGTTTGGACTACGACAAGCGCGTGCACCTCTTCTTCGAAGATGGTTCTGTCGCAGAGCCTCTAGTGCAAAGGTTGACCAATGAGTTTTCCCATCTTGGTGAATTTATTGATAGGGGCACTGTACCCATAGATGGGGCGGAAATTTCATCGCTGGCGAAGTTCGTGCTCGCAAAATTAAAGGCGTCCGATCAGCAGCAGTACATACATTTTCTCGAAAGCGTCAGCGCAACAGACCCACTTGAATGATCAATCTGCACAAGGAATTTAAATGGTTTTCTACTTCGCGTACGGTTCCAATATGTCGCTTCCGCGTCTCCGCAAACGAGTTCCGTCTGTCGCCAAAATTGGACATGCCAAGCTTTGTGGATATTCATTGGCCTTTGACAAGGTAAGTAAGGACGGATCTGGCAAGTGCAATGTCGTTGCGACGGGCGTCCCGCAGGACTTCGTTCACGGCGTCCTTTATAGTTTAGAAGACGCGGAGCTGACGCTGTTGGATAGGGCAGAGGGAGCCGGACAAGGATACATACGACGCGCATCAGTAGTTCAGATGCCGACTGGTGAGGAAAGAATTGCCGAGTGCTACTTTGCGACGAATGTGGATAGAGGTCTGACGCCGTTCACCTGGTACGTTGAACATGTTTTGCATGGGGCTAAGGAGGCTGGGTTACCGAAAGACTATATTCATTGGATTGCCAACGTGTCTTCGCAGACCGACCCCGATATAGCGCGGCACACAGAGCAGCTATCGATCTATAAGCGGAGCTAATCTGCTGACGTTTGTGATTCAGGAATCCATATGCGCGCGAGACTGCTTCCTCCATACGACCACTACTCTGGCAATCTACTTTGGCACAAGCCAGAGGCATCCCAGCGGGGCGCGCAGCTGGCTGAAGGCCTGGAGCGCCTTCGACTGCTGGGTTATTGGGCGAGTCCTTTTCCAGAAGACGATGGGCTCACATTTCGTTGGTTGCATGGAGAGAAGTCACGGAAGGAGCTTTTGAATGATTTTCAAAAATGTTTTGGTGCGTGGACTATTGAGCTATCAAGTTCAAAAGACGGCAACGCAGAATTGGCAGAATTGAGCGCTGACGACACTGTACTTTGTTGTACGGTGATTGTGCCGATTGAAAAGGTTCACTTAGAATCGACAAAGGAGATAAGTCGCAATTTTCATCTGCGTTGTAGTTCAGAGTTTGATGTTTACCTGGACACACGTCTCAGCGATCACGAGGGCCCCTATCTTCAGTTTGACGCCGACTTGCGGCAGAAGGACCTCTTACTCTTAAGAAGACGAATTGAACACGACAATATTGTAATCAGTCACTGCCTGGGATTGGCCGAGGGGGCAATGGACCTTGTTCGCTTTCAGTTCAGCTCTTTTGTCCGACCCGAGTTCACCCCAAACCCTGCCGGTCAGCTTGCTGATGGGACTTATGCAGTCGAGATCGTCCCTCCCTCCCAAACGCACTTAAAGCCTATGATCTTGAGAGGCATCGTGCGTCCGATGGGGGCGTCGAATAATTGGTTGGGACCGGAGGTAGACACCGTTCTTAGCCCTGGTTGTGGACGCCTAGCAGAGATTGTTGAAGGACGAGAGGATCCGGTAAGTAGTAACGTTAAAACCGCCTTGCGGTACTGTCGACAGGCCTTCTACACACTGGGCGAAGAGTCCCGGTTTCTTAGTTTGATTTTCGCTTTAGATTGTTTATTGTCTCCACCCCACGGGTTGCAGGCCTGGAGGCATAGAGTGTATGTGGCGGCAATTATTTCGAATGGTAGGGAGAGCGCCTTTGAAGATATCCTCGAGCAATACGATGAGCTCTACACTGATGTGCGCAATGCGCTTGTACATCGGGGAAAAGACTTCTACGAGCTTGGACGATCTTCATCTCAATGCTGTGAGAGAATTCACGACTACGTTCGCGCGGTCGTAGCTGTGATTGAGGCGGAAGATCTTTCTTCACTAGACGACCTCTATGCCTTGGCGAACATGTGGGCGGGCAGTCCTGGGTATGCTCAACGAGCCTCTGCTGTCATTGCGCGAGTATCTGCTCGACGCGGCAAAGCTATCCCTACTTTCAATTGGACGTCACTTTAGGATGCTATGAAACGACGACTCATCATTTTTTGTTTCTGGCCTCGTCGGCCGTATTCCTGTACGCCGGTTAGTGTACCCTCTGCTAAGGCCAAGTGATGACACATATCCTCGAACTCATCCCATGCGTGCGGCATGCCCCACTGAATTTTCATAATTGATTTTCCTGTGTAAGTTCCACCAGTGCTCGTTTAAGACTGAGTTGTGCGCGTGACTGATTTTCGTAAGCAGAGCAGGCGGCATCTGAAATTAATTGAACAGCTTTAGGCGATGCGGTTGCGATCCCACTGGCCAGCTGCTTAACCACGTTGATAGTTGCTGTTCTTGCCTTTGGATTGGACACAGCTAATAGGCCACCGACAACGAGCGTTAGCTTGATCCAATCAGGCAAACGGGAGTATGCGACTGCGAGTGAGCGGGCCGCCCGGCAAGCAGCGCTGATGCTTGCGACTCCAGCTATCACCAGACTTGTTCCTGCTACTTTGATGGACATCTCAACTGCGGCGCTTCGCGAGTAGTCACGGAGGTAGAAAATACAGTCAAGTGAAACTCGATGGCCGCCCATCGCTGTTATATGCGGATCTTTGCTGAGTATGCCTATCGCATCAATGGTTCGTTGAAGCGCGACAAATGGAGCGTCATCAGGATCGACTCCCGACAGCAATTCTTGGGTGTACAGCGGATCAGGTACAGCGAGCTGGATGTACTGCTTGAACTCATGCCAATGCTCGAGCATTATCTGGGGATCGACTGCAAGGTCTATCGAAACAACGGGAATCTTTTCCAGTACCTCATCAAACAATGCCGGGGGCGCAAAGAGCTTAACGGTGTTGGCGTCAACGACTTCTACGAGGCCAGATTTTGCCTTGGGATCCCTACGCGAGCGCGTTAGCCATAACAGCTCTTTGATAACGATATTTGTATCAATGACGAGACTGAATTGTGCTAATAGACCAAGATCAAGGTTCAGGCGGCGTAGATGTTCAATTGACCCGCGCAGGTGAGCGAGACTATCAGAGCGTATGTTGTCAAAAAGGGTAGTCGAGTCTTGAGTCATCTCTCTTGCTCATCAAACAATTATGATCGAAGTGTGTAGCTGATCAGTCTACGAGGCCATGGTAGCGACCGACCGCACCTACGGCATCGACAAATTTTTTTGCCATCTTCAAGTTCATAATTACAGTCTTTCCATCGACAGTCAGATAAATGCTGTCTTCTCGATAGAAGGAAGAGCGCCCAAACTCAACGTCCATTGATTCTTTGCCCCCCTGGTCCATGATGTTTTCCTCAAAGTACATGGTTGTCGCCATATTTACCTCCAAATTTAGTTGATATTAAAGAAAATGCCGCTGTTGTTACTATAGCGAAAATTATACGAATGGTCATAGCGACATCGCGATCCTTTGCAAAAATCACGATGTGGTGTGGATATTGCCTTTAGACCAGGGGAAATCCTGGTAGGACGGACTTTGAAGTACAGTCAATGCGGATTTGAGAGTACGCTTTCACTATGGAAAACGAAGCCTAACCAATGGTTTATGCTCTGAATTATGGGCTGTTTGACCGCATGAGCAGTATGTGGGAATCCGCACATGGCCCGCTAAGGAAGCACTGATTAATTCATGAGGGCGGACTCGGCCGTGAGAAAAGACGCCCTGCGGCGTTGCAAATTCTCGCAATAGCTCGCTATTGCTGCGAACTTGCGCCTTTCCGGACCCCTTTTTCACGGCCGATTCCATCCCTCAGAATAAATCAGTGCTTGCCTAAATTTCCCATCTGTGCTGTATAAAAAACCAGTAAAATAGCGGCTCGTTCGTTCGTGACGATCACGGTGTAAAGAGTGATCCTCGGACACGTAACCTCTTGTTGAGAGCCGTGGGCTGAGTTGACGAAATTGATTATTTGCACAAAAATCTGGTTGACGATTTCGGAAATTTGCACCAAACTCAGGTTGACACATTTACGAAAGTGCACAAATGACTCTCCTCCTGCCTACCGACTTCAACAAAAATCTGTCCGCCGACCGTTTGGAATTCATTGCCGGTCTGCTCTTGGATGAGCTATATGCCACTGAAGATGATCTGACCAGGTCAACCGATAACGGGTACACGCGGGGGTGTACGACGTTTATGCGTCAGCGAAATCGGATTATTGCTGAGGCTCTGTCTGGGCGCCAACCTTGGCTGACAGTACCCAATCCTCGCAATGACTTAGTCTTCGCGATCGGCGGCGTTCCTTGTCGTTTTAGCAATGATGATCCTGCAAATCCGTCCAAAGATGCTGTATTAGTTGCAAATCGGTATCAAATGGATTTTCTCGACTTTGCCCCCGCTTCGGACGCCGCCCGCTTTTGCTTTGTAATTGATCGCGGCTATACCGGTGCAGATGACCCGAGAGTAGAGTTTCTAGGATTCACTGCTGACAACACGTTAGCTTGCCGCTGGGTGTCCGGCACTGTTCGAATCTTGCGAGTTGAAGGCCAGCAAGCCCTGCCACAAGCGATTGACGTTGCGAAACCTATCGTTGCTCCAAAGCGCCGCGACGACGGAGATATGGCTGAAGAAGTGGTTAAATGAGTAACTTTGTTGGAAGTAATTTACGACTAATTCGCCTATTTCACGGATTGTCTCTTGCAGACTTAGGCGAACGAGTTAGTGTGTCTAAACAGTTTTTGAGTAGGATTGAAAACGGTGGCGAGTCAATTGCAGCCTCTTTAGAAGATGCTTTAGTTGCTGAGTTAAATGTTCTTCCCGATTTCTTTTATCATGTCGATCCGAATCCAATTGCAGACGAACAATGCCATTTTCGTAGGCAACTTACGACTAAGGTAGTTCTTAAGCAAATCGCCCGTGCTAGGGGAGAAATTTTGAAGCGCCTTGTGGGTGTTCTGGATGAGCATGTTGAGCTTCCAAAGTATCAGGTCGCGGAAGCGGATCCTACACATGCTGAATCTATTGAACGCGCAGCGGAGAAATTTCGAACAGCATTTGCTCTTGGTCTCGGACCGCTCAGCAATGTAACTCGAATTGCCGAAAACGCCGGTGCCGCAGTACTGAAAATAAGTGGCCTTGCGAGTGAAATTGATGCAATTTCGTTTGCCACTAAGCGGCCTATCATTGCGTTGAATGATACAGGTCGTTCGGTCTGCCGCGAACGATTTGGTGTTGCGCACGAGTTGGGCCATTTCTCGTTGCACATCGGAGTTTTGACTGGGGATAGGTTGACGGAGACTCAAGCAAACCACTTCGCTAGCGCGCTGTTAATGCCTAGAACTACATTTGCACGTGAATGCACTCTTGCTATTAGAGGATCTCGTCTCAACTGGACCGGTCTTTCCGATTTAAAGCTGCGATGGGGTGTTTCTAAGGCGGCTATTCTTTTTAGAGGTAAGCAACTTGGGGTCTTCAGTGATGAGCAAGTAAAAACTGGCTATATTGGTTTAAATCGTCACGGTGAAGCTGCTCAAGAGTCTGAGGATAATCTTATGGTAAGCGAAGAACCGGAAGTCATTGTCGACGGCTTAAAAGTGATGAGGGATCACTTTGGGATTCCCGCAGCGGCTATAGCGAGAGAGATGCGCGTTCAGCCAAGTCTACTAGAAAGTTTGCTGCCGTTGTCTGTCGCTGCAAGAACAGAAAACGTGCTTGAGTTCCGTCGCTCGGCCGTCGTTGGCCGGGAGCGGGAGCTTACAGTGCAGAACATATAAAAATAGCCCCCTCAAAGGGGCTATTTTTTATTTGTTTCGGTTCACATTATCTGCCTTGGAGTGGTCAGGATTGTCCCGAACATACTCTCTACCATTTATTTTTACGACATGAGTGTCCGGATGAAGTCCTTTCTTTACCTCTCTCACAGCCTCCACGCGCGGAACTGCTTTTCGGTTGCCGATTGCGTAGGTTTCATTGCGACCGCCGGGGCCGTCGTTGTTTCCAATAATTTTTGTCATTTCTGTTCCCTCTGCTTGGATGAAGGTCATCAAAAAAAAGCAATTACTTGGTGAGTTGGGTCACCGAGAACTAGTGTACCTCGACTTTGTTGTTGCTACTTCTTTTTGCCGATAGTACAAGTGATGCGAGTGCTGGAACGGATTCGGAATCCATAAGTCGGTGTTCGACCAGCAATGGTAGGCAAATCATCTCCTTGGCGTTATTTGACTGGATGATGCTTCCATGCCGCGATTTCCATTAAGATCGCGCTGTCGCCGTCATCGTTCCATACGGCCGTTTTAAGCCCCCAGTACAGTTTATGGATAACGGAACCATTCGGCGACGTAATAGTGTCCGACGTACCTGGTCGAGTGAATATACGCACGTACTCTCCAGCTTTCACTTGCTTATCCGGGAACCAGTAGACGTGCCGCAACTTATTGGATACGGTGTTTTCCTTGGTATAGGTGCTGTCCGTCAGCAGATATTTTCCAATATCGCAGTCCTCTGTCGCTTGCAGGTCCGCAAACTCTTTATTGTAGTCACCGTGGCTTTGAATAGAAACGAATTTCAGTTTCACTACGTTCCCCTTTAAATAAATGTCACTACTTAGTGGCAAGGGGAGTGTGGGGATGGTTGTGAGGAAATCAATAGGCCGCAGGAAAAAAGCATTGCGATATGAAAATGGTTGTTTTTTTTTGCAAGCTGAAATAATACGCTCATTGAGTACAGGACTGTGAGGTGAACAGTTTGGTTTCTAACTCCGGAAAAACCATGAACCGGGGTCGTTGTCGCACGCCGAGCGCGCCGCGGCGCGTCGCTACCGCTGGCGCGCCCCCTTGCCGCGCTGGAGCACGATGCTCAGCGAGGCCGAGGTGCTGTTCGAAAGTTCTCCGCATCGGATCGCACTGTTGGCTGCACTGCGCGATCTGTCGCCGCTCGCTTCGCCGGCGAGTACCATGCATTGGGCGGCGTTGCTAGCCCAGCAAGGCGTGCCGGTGGGCGTCGCGATGGCTGCGCTGGTGCGACTGGGCATGGCGGAGTGACGGCCAGGCCAGCTGTGAGGGCGCGGCTCCGCCCGGTCTCCGCGACGCACCGCGGGCGTACCGATAGCGTATTGGCGGCGCCGTTGCGAAAGACGCAGACGGGTAGGATGCGAAGCTCAGAGGACCTTGGCGCATGCCTCGGTGGCAGGTCGGCTCGGGACGCCGAGAACACCGTGCCGCATACGGGTCAGACCTGCAGGCGTGGACCTTTCAGACTGCCCTGCCCGCGCAAAATGTCGTCGAGCGGCCGCATGGCGCGCACCAGTTGCCGACAAGCGCCGCGGGCGCGCCGGTGGCAAGCATGATATAGATGATGCGCACCAGCGGGCGGCCGGTGCACGGGTCGACCTGCACCTGATCAACAGCTGAATCCTGCGCCGGCGCCGCCTGCGCGCAGCATCCGGTCACCGCGGTGGCAAGGACCTGACTGCGTAAGGGAGCCGCCGCCGAGTCACGCAAATCGCCACTGTCATTTCGGACCAGTGCGGCTGTTCGGGGGACGGGCCATGCGTTCGCGTAGACAGCTCGCCGGCAATGTCCTACAGGTCAGCATACCGCGGCAGTAGATCCTGATCGACCAGGCGCACTTCGATATCGTTGGCGATCTTCACATGTGCCGGGTTCTCAATCGAGAACGGTTCGTCGATGACGCTCACGACGATGGTGCCTAGCTGCTGCTTGCTGTCACCCAGAACCGGCATGAGCATGCGCGCCTCTGGCACCAGTTGGGTCGTGAGCACCGTAGGAAGATAGATCATCCAGCCCACCCCGGGGCGGTCCTTAAAGACCTTCTTTTCAACATACCAATGTGGGCTGAATGTCGCAAATTGCGCAGGCCATAACGTGGCGACCGATCGAAGCAATGCGGCTCCCTGTTGCCAATTTGAGACCTTCGGCGCATCGGTCATCTGGAACGAGATCGCGTCCGGCCGATTGAGCGTGTTGACCCGCGATGCCATGCTGGCGCTGTCCTCGTCGGCCTCTGCGCCGTTCCATAGCGCGATAGATCGGCTATTGGTGGCAAGCTTCGTCTTTTCCCTCACCACTGCCAACGCCGCAGTGGTCGGTCCGTTGGAATCGAACGCCTCGTACAGGAGTGCATCGGCCTTGCTCTTGCTCGATGATAGGTACCAGCGCTGTAGAAGCGGCGACCATGGAGCGACCCAGCCGGCCAGCCGATGCAATTCGGTGAATTGAAGCTCGACGGGAATGAGCTGGTCCAGATTCCGGCGGAACTGAACATCAAGGGTGAGTAATTGTGGCGTCATGGTCGGAAGAGTACCTCGATGTCTGGATAAGCTGCTTGAATGATGCCGGAGAAATAGCGGAAGCTGATCGGTTCCATGAAATACCACTTCAGAACAACGGGCGGCCGCGGACGAGCGACCGCGCCCTGTGCCAGGGCCTCCTCGATCAACTCCTCCTGGCCCTCGCGCCACCACTGTTGTGGTACACCGAACCGCGTGAAAAATTGATCGTAGCGCGCCTTCGCTTCTTTTAAAAGACACTCGCTGGAGTCAAAGCCATCAAACTTGATATTCATCCAGTTCCATTCGAGGATGAAATTGGGGCCGGACGGCATGCCGCCTATCCGAATCTGATAGTCGACCCACGGCTGGCGGACAGCGAAGTTGCGCTGCCAGAATTCTCCATGATCGGGCGGGCATTCGTCGCATTTTTTGTCCTTCGTACAGTCCTTCGTCATCGTTTGTGGATTGGCTTTGGCGAGAGGCGACGCCTTCGCCTTTTCCGCCTCTTCCTGCCTGTGCAAAGCGTCGCTGGCGGAGCCTACGAGGACTGCGGCGCCGACGCCGCCCGCCGTGGCGCCTGCCGCGGGAGCGGCCTGTGTCGCCAAGCGCCTCACCACATCGAGAAGCTTCGGACTAAGGACTCTGGCCATCAACTACTCCTTTGCGCTGCCAATAATTCGCTCCTGAACACCGCCACCATGTCGTCAAACCGTTGTTCTGGTGTGGCGCCGGCCATCATCAAGTAGGAAGCGATGTACGTGTCGTCGTGAAAGCCTGGATAGTCGGCCGCGGTATACATGAACTGGACAACGTGGGGGCTTGATGTGAACCCCGCTCGGTCGGTAAAGGCGCGCGCCGCCTGCATGCGCGCCTGCACGCTATCCTTGCCCGGCCATTTGGCCATTTCAGGACGACCGGCAAGAAACTGATCGCACACTGCAGTCACAAAGGAGGCGGTGTCGCGTGCTTTCAGCTGGGCCCACTGTCCCTCGTCGAACGCAATCATGCGCGCCTCCCGATCCAGGCGCGCTGTCCCCTGTGCAGCAGGTGCCATTCGTGAATATGTCCAAAGAAGTCCTGCCGCTGTTCGATTGAGAGTACCTCGGCCAGGCTGACCAGGACACGCGGATCCCAGAAACGCAACATTGTCGTGCGCCCGTCGGGCATCGTCGCATCAAGGTTCAGCTGCAGCAGCTGCGCCAGGCCTTGTGCACTTTGGGGCGTGATCAGCCAGGAGACTGCGGGAATCTGTCGCTCCAGGGCGGCCAGGTCTTCCACGCAGGCGCGGCCGGCCTGCTCAACGTCGATCAGCCATGGACCGGCATGGGAAAGGGAGGCGTCGGGAGTGCCGTCAAAAAGCGAATAGAAGGCCGCTTGGCGCGTTAGCCACATTCCCCGGCTGGAGTGGTATTGGGCGCCGTCGACGAGGGCGTAAAGCCGCATGGAGTCGGTCTGCTGGCGTAGCTCGGCAAGGCGTGTCATCACGTCGATCATGTGTCACTCGCGGATGACGGTGGCGGTGCCTGCCGCTGCGGCCTTCAGCAAGCATTCCAGACACACACCGGACTTCGTCGGCATTGCAATCGGTGCGGCAGCCGCCATTATTTCCGCAGCTTCTTCAGCGGCTGGATTGCCGAGCGAGCTCTGGTTGTCCCAGGTTGTCGTGATTTGGCTCGACAGAAGTTTGGCGCCGCAGGCCGTGGTGTCCAGATGCCGCGCATAGCCGTTGCCGCCGCCGTCGACGAGATCGCTCGCGCCTGCCGTGATCGGGAACATCCCTTTGCACTTCGGGCACACCGTCATGTCGCCGATGCGGGCCACGCACTTGCCGTTGATGTCGAAGGTGAGGTCGGCTGTGATAACGGTGCCGCCGTGACTCGTTCTGTCGCCCATGACGATAAGGGGTAGGCTCACATGCATCTCCTGAACTGGTTGTGAAATAGCATTTATGGCAAGGTTATCAGAAAATACCTCTCTTGGGTGGGCCTAGCGGAGGTGTGAATCTCGTGCGCAATCTCCTGACGGGTGCGCACGCACGTGGCTTCAACGTGCGCGCCACTTCTTTGTCCAGGGTGGCCAAGGTAATCGCCACGCGCGCCTTGTGGTCCAGGCTGTTGATACGCGTACCGAGCGCGATTGCGCCATGCTAAATCGCCATCGCGCCTGGTTGTAAATAATGCATGGTTCATAACCAACCATGAGACAAAGATGAACTACCTATCGATCATCGCCCTGCTGGCCCCCCTTGGGGTGCTTACCTACGGCGGCGGCGCCAACGCTGGCCCGCTGTTATCAACCCTGGTCCCGCCGCCCATCGCGGCACCGGCCGCACCATCCTCTGCGCCGACGCTGCGCGTTGTCGGCCGCACGCTTCAAGCGTGTCAACCACAGGCCGGCAGCAACGTACCGCTGTGCCGCAATGGACGGCTTCCAGCCGAGTTCGGCACCATCACTCGCACCGTCACCCTGGCACTGCCACCCAAGCCAGCACTAGCGACGTCGCGATTCTCATCACCTGACGAGCTGGCGGCTGGGGCAGACTCCACTCCGTTGATTATGGTGTTTGAAAGCGCCGGACAAGCGATCGTCTGCACCGCAAGCGGAGCGATAGTGTGCTCCCGTGTCGCAGCGCCTGTCCCGACGGGGGGCGTTGTCGATGCCCTGTTACTTTCGGACGGCTACACGGCATTCACCTACACGCGTGCGCCAGGTGTCACCGGCGCTCCAGACCCGCAGGGGCAGGCGGCGATGCGGTTTCAGGCAGCAGTGGACGCCGCGGCGACCGCCGTACGCCAGTTCCTGAGCGCACATACCAACGCGATCGAACATGTCGACGATTATTACGAATACGATCCGGTGCTCGACCCCGTTCCCTCGCCCGGGGATTCGGGTGGTGGAGGGTATTTCGTCCCGGTCGTCGTCATTTCTGCGCCTCTCCCGGACCCGATCGATCCGGGCCCGTTCTTCGTCACCAGTGGCGACGGAAATATCGGCAATTTTCCACAGCTGCCGCCCAGTTACGCGGCTGAGGACCTGGCGGCGGTGCTCAATCCGTGCGTGATCAGCCCAATCATAACGGTCTGCGTGCGTGGCAATCGTCCGCCGCCGCCCGATGAGGTACCGCTGCCAACAGGGCCCATGCCCTGGTTCCCGCAAAGCTGGTGCGATGCATTTCACGTGCTTTGCAGTACAGGCCAGGAACCCCGTGATAATGACCGAGGTGCCAACAGCAGCACGAGTGGGAAGACGCAAGCTGAACTCGACCAAATCTGCACGGATATCAACATAGTCGAAATCGACGTTTGCAAGGCTAACTTTTCACCGGCGAGGTATCCCCGCGAGTACGCGGTCTGCAAGTCAGAAGCAGACGAACGCATGTTCGCATGCTTTCGAACAGCATCAGAATTGACCGACAATGGGGCGCATGTTGCGCCGTGAGTAGCCTTTTCACTCCAATCTGGGTAAAAAACTGACTGGAGTGACAATTGATTAGAGAGCGAGAATTTTGCCATGAAAGAACCCAAATTGACGGTGGGCCTGATAGAACGCGACGAACGTCCGGTTCTAGTCATTTCCCGAAACGACAACGAAATGCTTAACCAGAGAACATGGGAGTTGGCCAAGCTTGCCGAAGAAGGCTACATGGGCGCATGCGACCACGTTGGCCTCACTGTGTTACGTATGCTTGAAATTGGCCACCCGCAGACATTCGCCCCGTTTCCTGCGCTCTCACGACCGCCCGGACCCATCATCACAACGTTCGACTTGATCTCGCACTTGCACCATCAATCGTTGGTCGACCGCACCCGTCGTTACGTCGCCACGATTGACGCGCTGATGGAGCACCACAAGGATGAACTGGAGGACACGAGTCTGCCCGTCCAGTGGCCGATCTTTCGTGCCCATCTCCTGCGCACGTATTCCGACTGATCACGTGCGGCACTTCGCCCACCTGTATGGAAGACGAATTGGCGCGTATGGCCCAACGCACATACGGAGAGGATTATGAAAGCCGCGGCTCGTCTCCTTACGACGGTCGCGCTTGCCATGAATAGGACGGATAGCCCAGCGCGTCCAAGTCAACTCTAGGTCGTTCGCCAACCCGGCCTGTCGCCACCAACGGTGATTCACCCGATGCAGTCGTGTACCGCTATGTGTCAGCTCGATCAGGATGCATTCGTCCAGGATGAATATCCGTTCCGTCCGGCGAGGTCAAGAGCGAAGTCGGGCCGTTCCGTCCTGGTCAGCTGGTGCCAAGTTCAAAGTCCTGGGCAGGAAGCCAAGTCACGAGCAGCAATATATGTGATGGCAGTGGCTCTAGCTACGGAGTTCAATTGGGACACTCCTTCAATGCCCACAGTGCCGTCATCTTCATCGGCAATGAGATAGCAACTCGGGGACAGGGGCATGACCATGTAATCTCCGAATGTATCGGGCAGCGCAAACTCCCCTTCTCTGGCACGGACTAGACCCCAGCGCTTATCTGCCATCGCTTCGGCTTGGCGATCAAGGGCGAGTTGCACGAGGGGACCGGCGATCATGCGCCCCGGAACCTTCCCATCAGCGGTTATTGTGATGATCCCATAGTGCTCCCCCTCATCCATCGCCTTTGTCGAGACCGACCGCTCTGACGCCGCGCAAATCCTTAGGTCCGCCAGCGGATTTTGAGCGCGGTGGTGACGAATCCGCCACAGGCTATACATTTCTGAGACCGCTGAATGTGCGGCGCTGTCTAGCTTCGCCGCGGCACCGCAAAGGATGTCCTTCGTAACAATCCCGAATTGCCGCTCGATGCCAGACATGATTTTGTTCTCGGATCTTTGGTCCCATCCACGACGTACGACAAAAATATCGGCGTTCGGTCCTAACCGCCTTACCGCACCCGTGCGGAGGTTCAAGACTTGGAGCAGACGATCATTGCCTGCAAATCGAGTCAACCCGGCTCGGGGATAGCTATGCTGCTTCGTTGTAATCTGAAGAGGACGGGAGCACATTTTCAAGTTACTCATGCTTGCCTGTTAATGACGACCACGGCGCGATAGCTGAGGCACATATTGTCGCGCTTCGTCCGCGTGGGATGTAGGTATCGAGCTTGTTCATCGGGTGCGGATATCTATCTGGGAGCAGCGGACTTCCTCTGGCAATTAGCATCTTCTGCTTGAGGCGCAACGGCTTCAACTCGACAGGTGCCGATTCGCCCGTGACGGTGCTCTCGTCAACGGAGGCTACGCCTTTGATCACCTCGACATCTATCGGAATCACCGTCGCCCGCCTCCACCAGGATGACATGTCCCTTGCGCAGTTCGCCGCCGGCTACGGGCAGCCAGGTGGTGCCGTGCTTCGGCGCGGCCAGCTTCTTGCCATCACACTCTGTTACAGGGGAGATGAGTTTGAATAATACCGAGCGCCTTCTTAAACTCATGCTCGTAAAGGTCTAATGATCCGCGACGAATATTTTCAACGGCGGCGCGATGAATATCCACGCTGGTCTGGAATTCAACGACGCCGAAGCGCTCCGCAATGTCCTCAACGGCCGCTTTGCCCCACGCGTCTTCGGCCATGCCATCGGGGTGCAGGACTATGCTATGAAAATAGCCATTTTCCGCGCGCTTCGTCCCCGAGAATTGCGGCGAAAATCTGACGGCCAGAAGGGCTATTGGCTGTAGCCCTTTCAGCTCCTGCATCGCCTCGGCAAATGCCGCGCATCTGCCGAATGTATACCGCGCGGCATCGTGGGCCGGAATACACGGCTGGGGTCTATGCGGGATTGTGGCGAGGTAGCGAGAATTGGCCTTGATCGCTGCGGTAGCGCGGGTAATTTTCGTTTCGTCTGGCTGCCACCGCAAAGGTAACTGTCCTAGCCTGGACTCCTCATAAAATCGAGTTGTAACGCCGCCGGTGCCGGTTGCGACTCTCTGAACGAGCTTGACGATGGTGCTTTGATTGAATTCGCTGATTGTTTTGACACCACGGACATCAAAGATACTGTCTCGATTGTCAGCCACATAAACCCTGAGTGGCTTTAACTGGTCGAGAGGAATATTGGCGTGGAGAGTGGTTGATGTTGACCACCAATCCACATGAAGCAGCCAGCCGGTCATGCGCGCCAAGGCTACCGCGAAATTCACGCAATCTTCGGCCTCCCATTCGGCAATGAGTTGCTCCCCAAAACCTTCGCTTCTCTGCGCTTTCGCTTGTCCCATTCGTTAATCCTCATTGGTTCTGCAGCCAAATGTTTTGGGCGCCAATATTCACTAGGTAATTTTACATTGAACAAGTCCGAACTTCTTAGAGGTTGCCCAGATCACGTCGGCGGCGCTCTTGTCATGAACTGGGCTGTGTTGGGGACAGCGCCTATGCCTGTCTCACCACCTTGCACAGTGAGGCTATAAGCTGGGCAAGTTTCCGGCCCCGCCTGATTTCCAGGTTCTTCGGAGAACGATCGCCGCTGTGTAGGCTTACGTTTGACCTATGGTACGCTGTCTTCTACCTACTAACTAGATTGGCCCAGCGATAGCTCTCGGCATACCTTTGACATAGGGTCAAACGTGAGAATTGGAATTTGCAAGTCATATCAAGTGGTAATTGACTAGTCGTGCGCGCTTTAGTGAAGCGGGTGACAATTGGCTTTCATAGTCTGTTGACAAGTACTCCAAGTTGTGGAGTCTACACATGAGAACGCCGATTTGGATGAACCCGGAACTTTGGGATGCGTTCTTGGCGGCTTGGACAGACCAAGACGGAAGGATACGGTGCATTGTGCAACGCTGGACCGCATTGGTAAGGTACTTTCGTCCTATACTCTCTTGGTCTGGGCTCACGGAATGAGCTTGAACAAGCGGTGGCAGGGTTGTCGTACCCAAGGGAGATAAATGGACCGAAGCGAGCGATTGCACAAGATCGATCAACTGCTTACTACGCGGCGTGTGGTCTCCATCGCGACCTTCCTGAACCAGCTGGAGGTGTCGCTGGCGACCTTAAAGCGGGATCTACACTACATGAAGAATCGCTTGAACGCGCCCATCGTCTTCGACCGGGAGGCGGATGGCTATCGCTTTGACGTCCAGGCGCCGATCGGGCCGGCCTATGCTCTGCCGGGGCTATGGTTCAACGACAGCGAGCTGCACGCACTCCTGGCCATGCAGCAGCTCCTGGACGAGATCGAGCCTGGACTGTTGGGGCCGCACATTGCACCGCTACAGGCCAAGATCCAGCGCATCCTGTGCTCGTTGGATGATGCGCCGGACGAGATCGCCAAGCGGGTGCGGATAATCGCGCTCGGCCGGCGTAAGATACATGTGCAGGGATTTCAATCGATTGCTACGGCGACCGTTCGCCGCAAACGACTCCGAATCATGCATTGGAATCGCGCCAACAATACGCAAACCGAGCGTATCGTCTCGCCGCAGCAGATCGTCTATTACCGCGATAATTGGTATCTCGATTGCTGGTGCCACTTGCGCAAGGACGTCCGCAGCTTCGGCATTGATGCGATCGAATCGGCGGAACTGCTGGCCGAGCCGGCTCGGGAATTGCCGATCGAGGCACTGCGCGACCTACTCAGCAGCGGCTATGGCATCTTCGGTGGCAGCACGGTGCATTGGGCTAGGTTACGCATCGGCCCGACGCGCGCCCGCTGGGTCGCCCGCACCGTCTGGCACTCCGAACAGAAGGCACTATTCGACGAGGATGGCCATTATCTGCTCGAGATTCCTTATACGGACGACCGCGAACTCATCCAGGACATCCTGACCCTGATGCCGGACGTCGAGATTCTCGGCCCAACAGTCCTGCGCGAGCGCGTACGGTCGATATTGCAGACCAGTCTTAAGTTGATTGATCGGTAGCGTCCGGGCGAATTGCCGGCAATTGTCTCCGACAATGTCCGCATACATAAAAGGTTTCAGATGGCAACTTTATGTGGCGTTAGCGCAGCGCGTCCTGATAAAAAAAGCTTGCAGGTTGCGCAAGGAAGAATCGGTCTTGGCACACGCGACGCTGCCCGCCAAGTCAGGCAGGACAAGGCATTCTAGCTATGTGTACAAAAAAGTATATATATAGAAAAAGGTATAGATAACCTTAATTCACCTGGTAAGTATGCAAATGTCATTTGCGGCAACACCATACAACGGCCGACCATGGTGGGATCAGCGCGCATCCATGGCCTGCGCCAAGATGCCGGCAATCTCGGTGCGCAACCGCGCATCGAGCATGAACACTTCCTGGAAGATCCGCGCGCGGTTCTTCTTGAGCTGCGCGAACAGCGGCACGGTCGGTATCGCTCCCCACGCCGTCTTGGCTGCCCGCGCGGCATCGAGATAATCCGATGCGAAGCTTGGAACGAATAGCCGGAGTTCCCGCCCGAGCGCTGCGGCCATGTCATGGCCAATCTGCACGCCCTCCGGATCGAAATCGCCGAAGTGCAACCATGGAGTTCTGGGTAGCATCCTGAGCAGCGAGACCGCCGCTTCGATATCGGCGCCTGGGGCGTAAATCACGAGCGTGGCATGATCGACGGGAAGATCGACGTAGGCTCCGATGTTTTCGCACGTGATCACCAGTTGGGGCATCGTGTGGCACAAGCCCTGGATCTTCATCCAGCCGCGCTCGGGAATGGCGCACTCGTACGCCCGGCGAGCGCGCTCGCTGAAGTCGACGATAGTGCCATCCTCGTCGAGGCCGGCCAATCCTTCGTTCGGCCGGAATCGCAGCACCCAATCTTTGGTGAGCACGACAGGAGCGGCCACCTTGGCCAAATGCTTGGGCCCAAGGCCTACTGCGGCATTCCAGTTTCTCCGGTTGATCATCGCGGCCGTCGCGGAAACCTGCCGGCGCAACATTGGGAGCGCGGCGATATCCGACGGTTCGAATGGCGAACGGTCAAGCCGGCGCAAGAGTGCAAAATCTTGCTCCCACGTCGGCAGCATCGCGGCCAGCCGCTCCTTCATGCTGGAGAAGGCAGCAGGACGTGCCGCCCAAGTCGATTGCCGGGTAGTTGGCTCGATCCAGCGAGCCGTGCTCAGACGCTGGATCAAATCACGGTTGCGTACGCCAGCCTTGGCCTCGCGAGTCTCCAACAACCTCGCTAACAGGGAAATTTCAAGGTCATCCATCATGCTGTCCCATGGGCGTCCGGGTCAACAACACGCACGGCGCGGATGATCAACCGCTCATCGGGATCGAAGCGCCGCGCGAGCGCATACAGTTGGCAGCCGTATTTCGGTTCGATCGCCGGCGCGGTGACAAGTAGCTGGAATTTTTCACGCTGGGCAAATTCGACCAGCGATGCCTGGCCGGCGGAATTGAGCCGGCTGATTTCATCGACGGCAAACAAGGGGCGGATCTGGCTGACCTTCACGCCTTCGCCGCTCGTTTCGCCGCGCGCTGCGAGCGAACGCGTTAGCATGAGCGCCACAGCTAGGCCGCCGCCGATTGCCTCCGTTCCCGACAAGGATACAGCCGGGTTCCACGATCCGGTGCGTCGCCGCGCCTGGATCACTAAGTCGACATAGTTGCGGTAATCCAGCAACTGGTCGCCGTCGAACTTGCCATGGATATTCTGCAGCTCGAAGAATTCGTTCAGGGCTTCCTGAATCGGCCTTTCACCGGCGAGCAGGGTGGGTTGGTCGGTAAGCTGTTCGAGCAGATCCAGCATGCGCCGGCGTGGAATCAGGGTGATTTGAATTCCGGTGACATTGCCAAATTCGATCGATTGGCCGAACTGGCTGAGCTTTTCGAGTTTCGTCTTCTGGCTGCGCACGCTCGTGCTGATGTTTAAGAGCAGATTGCGGGCGTTGATGCGCAATTCATTCTCCTGCCTGGCCAGATCGCTGTCGAGCGTAGCGCGTCGAGCCAACGCATGTTCAATCAGATCGTCGTCATCCATGTCGGCCACGTCCGTGCTGACGATCTCGCGCACGGCTTTCATCAGCTCAGGCCAAATGCGGACGATGCTGAGCCGGTCCTCTGCATTGACTTCCAGCAGGGACGGCATGCTGGAGACCAGATCGCCGCCGAGGGCATTCTGCAGCTCCGACATGCGCCTAGCTTGCATGCCAGTGACATTCTTGGGCAGCTCATCGGCCGGATTCGATTCCTGTTCGAAACGGCCGAGGCTCTCACCCAGAAAGTCGGCGGCCAGAGCGTACTCTTGCCGACAATTCGCCAACACTGCCGAGGCCTTGGCCAGCGCTTCATCGATGTTCTCGATATTGTGCGCGATGCGCGACAAAGCGTCTCGCTTATCTCCAACAGTGCGCCGCAGCTCCTTGAGCTGCGCATCGAACGGCGAACCGATTTCGGCGATACGGTCGGCCAACGCGCCATGGGCCAGTTCGATAGCGGCGTAGTCGGACTGGCATTGCCTCCATCGCTTGCCGGCCTCGTCCGATGCCATGGCAATCGCGGCCGGATCGCCCCGGTGATCGAGATAGAACCCGATCACGTCCCGGTTGCTCCAGAGTGTTGTGCGTTTGCCTTCGCTCTCGTCGATCGCAAGCAGCGTCGTGCTGTGCTTTTTCGTTAGCACCTCCAATTGAGTAGCGATGGCGGCTTGCCGCACCTTCCTTGCCTCGTCGCCAAAAGCTGGCACCTTGTCGCGGTTCACGACGACATGGCCTTCGGCAAGCTCGGCGATGACCCAGTGGCCGGCCTGTCTTGTCGCCAGCGGCTGTGGAACCGTGTCGCCCAGCCAAAATATGTCGGGAAGGTCGGTTGACGGTGTCAATCGGGTAATGTCGTCCAATGACACGCCGACTAGGCCGTCAACGAGTCCGCCGAGTGACGCTTCGTACTCGAGCGCTTGCTCAAGTGGCAAGTGGCGCAACGACTGCTGCAATGTACGTGCGCCCAACTGCGCGGCCAGTTGTTCGGATCCATCCGAGGCACGTCCTGCTGCAAGGCGATTGGCTTCCGCCTGCAGCTCGCGCATGGCCAGCTCTACCTCCACGGTGCGCGTCTGCAGGCTCCGGATATTGGCCTGGAGCCTTCGCTCCAATCCATCGAAGGATTCGCTGACGTGTTTGTCGCAGACGGATTTCCAGAGCTTTTGGCCGGCGTTATAGCGACTCAGCTCGCCAGCCGCATGATCGGCCTTTTTTCTTGCCTCGGTCGCGGCGGTATACAATTCGGTCTTCTGCCTGCCGAGATCCTTCAGTTCGGCCGAAGCCCGTTTCAACGCATTCGTTTTGGACTCTTCAGTGACCGCGATCATGTCTTCTGCCGACGCGACGGACGCTTGGAGTTCCTGGCGCGTCAATTGCCAGTTCGCGTGATCCATCTTCTTCACACGGATGTCCTCCGACGCGACATGGGCGTCATGGCGGATGCCGTCGAGCGCAGTACGCACCGCCAGCTTGCCGACGCCATAGGTCGACTGGAGTAACGTTAGCTCGCGCGTGGCGTCCGCCACGGCCCGCCGCGTCTTGAGCATTTCGTTCGTGCATTCCTGGAGTCCCTGCACGATATCCCGCAGCTGAGTCGGCGGCGGAAGAAGGTAATCCTTGAGTTTATGGATGATTTCCTCGGACAAACCACCGCGAAACGTCGCCTCAAGCAACTTTGCATACAGTCGGCGGTCGGCGAGATCGGTCATCGGGCTGGGCAAGACACCAGCCTGGTAGAGCAACTGGCAGTATTCGCCGACGCTGCGGCAACTCAACAGGTCGACCCCGCTCCCGGCAAGGTGCCGTTTGAGCGCCGGCAGGTCAGGGTAGACGATGGTATCGCCCTCGGTCACACACATCAAATCCTGGATGCCAGCACCTTCGGGCGCATTCCGGATGTGCCAACACTTGAAATGCGCCTTGCCATCCTCGGCCTCCACTTGGATGCCGACAATAAGTCGTTCGTCATGGCGAGTGGTGATCTCCAAGATAACGTAGGCGTACCCGTATTGGGGATCGATACGACCGAGCAACGTATCGGTGCCCGTCGCTTGACTATCGCGCACGTCCGAGATCGGCTGAATTTCCATGACGCGACGATCCGGCAGCAAGGCATACACCAGCGTCATAAGCAGCGTGGATTTGCCGGCGCCAGGTCCACCCACCAGTCCCGTCATGAGCCCATGCAAGGTCAGCGATTCGCACCCCATGATGCCGCGCCAGCCGATATAGCCGACACGCTCAATTCTCGCTACTGTCGTCATCCAGTTCCCCTTTCGTTCCAGTGTTCGAATGCGCATTGACGACGACACCACGTTCGACAAACAACTGCAACGCTGCATCCCCTTGTGCGTTTTCGTGGCGTGCGATGTCGGCAAATCGGTGGATCGCCTCAAGTGGCTTGATAGCTGCACCTTTCATTTCGATGAACCGCAGGTCCACGAGCAACTTGAGTGCGCGCCGGATTTCCTCGGTAATGGCAGTGTCCGCGGTCGTCTCGGTGCTGCGTGGCGCATAAGTACGGCGCAACGTCTCGCGTGACACCGACGTTTCGATGTCGCGAAAAAGTTGATTGGTGTTGATGAACCCGGAAGACCGGGTAATCTGCGGATCGCGCGCCTTGAGCGCAATGACTTCACCAAGGTGGACGCAGGATTTCGGCAAGAGCGTCGTTCGCAAAAGGCTGTCTTTCCCCGTGAGGTAGAAGCACCCGTCAGGATGCTGGTGCAACCCGCACCCGTAGCCTTCATAGAAGGAAGTCATCTCCCCGAAATGACGGCAGATGTAATCGTAGAAGCCAATGTCTGTGCGATTGATATGGCCGCCGCGACGCAGCGTGACGTCGATCTCGGCAAACGTTCGTTCATGGAAGATGCTCACTTGGTGATCCTCACTTCCTCGATGCTGATGCGATTTGTCACGCGCTCCCACTGCCGCCTCCGGACGTCCAGAAGGCCGGTCTCGGCCATCAGCTCGATAAGCCAAGGGAAATGCAGCGCCAATGTCATGTCGGCTCCGGTGGCGTCGTGCGCCTGCTTAAGTAGCCGCGATGCATGAGCCTCTCCGTCCAACAGCGCTTCCATCAGATAGCGACGGAGCAGCTCGGGCAATTTGTCGGGACTGACTTCCTCGTATTCACGCTCCTTGCTCAAGAGTTGCCGAGGCAGGCGCGGCGGCTCCCTTGGGGGCGTCTCGCGCATGTCGTCGCGCATCCGGACAAAAGGCTGCTCTCGGACGATCTCGAGCGTCCATTCCGGCGTCGCCGCGATCGCACGCTTCAAGGCCTCGGTGACGCGGCGATGACGGTCGATACGGATGATCGTTCGCAGGAAATCGTGGACCACGTTGTGATGCGCGATCCAGTCGGTGGTGCGCGCCGCGGTCCACTGCGCGATTTGCGTTAGCCGGCGCGACAGGTCATCGCAGACCTGTTCCACGCCGCGCGGATGATAGGGCGCTGCGAGTGTTGCGATCCGTTCGATCAGGGAGAAGGCCCGACTGGTAGACGCGACCACGATCTCCTGCAGATCGTCGATCGTATGGATCACGAGATCGAGCTTCTCCTCGCACAGGTCGATCGACGCTTCGCTTTCTTCGTTGAGCAACGTCGGGATGAATTCGCGCAGTGCGGCATGCTGGCGATCCAATTCTTTCTGGTGACGTTGGATTGCAATCAGCATCGCTTTCAAGGCATGCTGCATTTGCAGCACGACATCAAAGTGCCAGTCGTCGGAATCCACAGCATGCTCGGCAGCTTCGGCAATACGCGCCAGCTGCGTGATGAATGCACGGAAAATCGCGGTCAACGGCTCCCCGGAAAAGACGGACTGGCTCAAGTGCCAGTCTGCCACGGCATCGCCTAGCGGGGTGATTTGATACTCAGTATCGTCATTGACATCGAGCCGGAGCAAGTCGGCCCGTGTCAGGCATTCGGCCTCTTCGAGACGATTGAGGATCATTGTAAGACGCCGTTCGGCGCCTTGCGGGTCGCGCGGATCGAGCGCGTCGAGACGGCTCTGCAACGCCTGGATGGTCGAATGGGGCAGACTCAGCGCGATCTCGCTGCTCGATTCGATTTCATAGCGCATCAGCACAAGAAGGGCGATGTCGCGCGGCGTCAGTTCCAGCGAACGACCATCCTCGAGTATGGATTGGACAGCGTCAAGAATTTTTGCGCGATCCGGCGGCGGCGTATCGGCCATGTCAGATCAGGATTCGGAAGTAAGCAGGATTCAACTTGTAGTGATACGACAAGTGAACACGGACGCCCCGTTGAAGGAGGCCGATCTTGCACAACCGCTGCATCGCCCGTCCCACGTAAGCCGCATTCGCGGCCAAGTCAGTAGCGAGCTGAGTCTGCGCAATAATGTCGCCCGCTGGCGGCAGGGCGCCAGCCAGATGCCAGAGCACGCCATGCTCGATCTTGCTCAACGGATATTGCTTCAGCATTCGCAATCCTCCTGTAGTTACGACCACATTCCGATCCGGCGCTTTTGCCATATTTCCTTCTCCGTATATGTGCAAATAAGTATATATATACTTATTTGCACATATACCCCAAACGCTTTGTCCCGTCTAGGTTTCCGGCTAGCGCGCTTCCTCTTTCATCATGTTGTCACGTGCCAGGTAGGACGTTTCGAGCTTGGGCAGGTGGAATATCGCGCTATTACCCGCACACGATAGCGCGCATCAGGCTCACCAGATGAGCTTGCAAAAAAATAATGATCGGGCCGGAGAAATAGTGTTGCCTACTACGCAATAGATGACTTTGTTAGCCGTCAAATTGCGTGATACCTGCCAAGCTGAGATAAACGCGTGGCTGCGTCAAACTTCCCCGGCATGGTTGGAGCCTGTCTGCACGAGGTGGCCCCGTTCAACATCTTAAAGGGCGAGCTCTGCACTGTGCGGTTCCTCGCAAGCAACTCTCGCGAGCGCATCCCGATATTCGAACTTGACGACGGCAACGCGCCTTCCAACGTCGTCCGAACTCCTCCAATGAAGGTTAGTTCGCTGCTGCCACAAGTACGTCCTTGCCCTATAATGACTTTCACTCGGTCCCAAGGAGGCATCATGAAACTTAGCGAACGCGGCAATTTCCGAAGGTTTAGTTCTCCGACTATTTTGCGCGGCGATACACCTTTCATGGGCGCGACTGTGCAGCAGTGGGATGATGTCTTTACCGGTAGCATGAGCAAAACGCTGATCGAAGTTAAAAGGCGCGTCATGAGCGGCCCAAGGCGTGACGTCTCCCAAGCCATCACTTCTGACCTAGCCAGTTTCGCTGGCCGTCGTCTTGC
This sequence comes from uncultured Oxalobacteraceae bacterium, assembly GCA_965650445.1. Lineage (GTDB taxonomy): Bacteria > Pseudomonadota > Gammaproteobacteria > Burkholderiales > Burkholderiaceae_D > Telluria_A. Next base: position 62,767 of record CBFGOU010000001.1, read on the forward strand.
TGGACACAAGTGATAGCGACCATGGCTTGCAGCGGCATTTGCCCCATGTAGGCCGCCTCTTCGAAAACCGCCAAGCTCAAACGAATGTTTTACGTTTCTCGAAGTCGAGAATTTGTCGATGGAGAATAACTAAGCCCAGCCGCCAGCGCAAGGACCACAACCATTGCAATCGCCGGTCTTGTTGCGTCGCCTGTAAGGATTTCCCCGAAACCGCAACTGGGATCCCACGGTGTCGACAGGTCTGGGTTCAGATAATGTAGGCTTGCTAGCGCAACTACAATCCGTCGGCAGGATATCGCGCTGCGACAGTACAAATCCTCGCCTCCCCTATGCTTTGGCGGGCTTGGTGCTACCAGGTGGGCCAACGTCCCGCCCACTGACGTATGTATGTCCCAATCAATCCGACGCGTGTTTCAACGATTTTCTCACCCAGCCCTCCGCTTCTTCGAGATCGATAACGGCATCTTTCCGAGTAAAGTCTATGTGGAAAGATCCGCCGACGAAGTCAGCCGGTTGCACTTTCCACTGCACACCTGGGATAGCGTTCCACTGTCCAATTAGCTGATGCAGCTCGCTTGCGGTCCCATTAAACGAGACGGATTTCACACGCGTCGCCATGTTTTCTCCTTTTTTAGTTCAACCGATATTGCCGTGTTTTCAGTACCTATTGATCAAAGTACGCTGCGCTGCTCAACAGGGACCGGGCAGGATCGCGTCGGCCGTGCTAGAGGCGCTCCACATGCGGATGTGCGCTGCTTGCTCTGCGATCAGACCGGGCCTTCGGTGCAGGCTTCGCTGGTCCCCCTGAAGCTTCGGAGGTAAAGAAAGCGCGATTGCCTGCTTTGATCAAGCCGAGATAACGTCCTGAATCAGAGTAGACGTTTTTCCTCACTCCATGCGGCAGGGCGTCCGCTACACAGGAAGGTCGAGATGAACTTCGTGCTCTCTTCAACCCACGCGGTAGGGGCGTGACAGTGTGGTCATAAATGTCGTGTAGTCCATGGCGTCCGCTTAGTTTACTTCAGGAAAGTCAGTCACTACTCTGCGGCCCAGCCGTGCTTCTACCAAAGCCACAATTGCAGGTTTTGGCAAACCTTCCCAAACCATCAGTTGGACCCCTTCGTCAGTTTTATCACCGCTTTTTTCGAGCAGGAAGATCTCTCGGTTGTAGTCATGGTGACGCAAAGCATCTGTGGGATAATCGCCGCTCAATTTGAACGACTGTCGACCTGACATCACATTCCCTGGCAGATCGAACGTTTCGCCGTCCGCAACTCCACCAATGTGCAAAATGTTCATTTCTTCTCCTGTTCAGTCGGCACTGCGGCGATCCTTTAATCCCGCCGACGCGTCTAACACGGCATGGATACTACTGAAACTTTACTTTTGTTCGGAGGCGAGATTTTTTCCCTAGCGAATCTTTATGAATTGAACAGCGTTGGCTAGTTACCGCCTGACAGAAATTCATTGTGAAGCGATCGGACCAAGATCAAGCCGTCGCTCTGCATGAAATCAGTGCTACGCCGATCAGTGTGCCAGTGCTGGCTAGCTTGTTCAAAGTTATATTGTTCACGGTCTCCTGATCCTCGCATGTTTGCGCCGACTATTCAAGTTCTCAATGACAGCTGTACATCCGTCTGCTATACACAAGTCCTTGATTTTGCATGGCACCTATTCAAGGCTCTTTTGTGACGAAACATTCGTTGTTCCACCTGGAACTCGCTATGCAACGCAAGCCTTCGAATACGCAACCAACAAGCTCATTTACCCAACATTTCCAATAGTAAATGTTGCAAATTAAAGATTTCATATTTATAATATTTGTCTTTAGATAAAGTTTCAATTAATTCCCTCTTGCGTGAAGTGCAATCAGCACGCGGAGTCACCAACCAACCTTCAGATACTGGCCTGAATGCTGATTTCCCCTGCCCCTCGCTTCCCGCCGTGTGCAATCGAAACGCCGGTGTTGGGTCGGGCTGAGTCTAAGTACGTACACTCGTGGGAACAGGCGTTTGAGTTGGGTCCTGCAGAGGTCGGAGGCAAGGCATGGAGCATCGCCGCCTTACGCCGTTACGGGTTCTCCACCCCGAACGGATTTGTCATTTCAGCAACCCTGGCTGACGAAGTCATCAGTTCCGCGGCGGTATCGCGAGCCATTGGGCAACTCCCCCCGCCGCAGGAGCGAGATGTCGGCAACCAAATCATTCATGAAAAGCTTGCGGCCGTCACTGCGGCGATCTGCGCTCATGAGTTGTCGCCAGTGGCACAGTTCGAGATTCAGCGCGCACTTCTGGACAGCTGCCTGGCGGAAACGGCCTGTGTCGTGCGCTCATCAGGACTCATGGAGGATGGTGCTGCCTTTTCATTCGCCGGCATTCACGAAAGTTATCTCAACGTCAGCGGATGGGAGGACATTGCGAAGGCAGTGCTCCGCTGTATGGCTTCGCCCTGGCTCGACAAAGCGGTGGCCTATCGCCGGCAATTCAATTTATCAGACGATGGCGCCCGGCTCTGCGTGTTGGTCATGCCCCTTGTCGACGCCGATGCGGGCGGGGTGGTGTTCTGTGCTTTGCCGGCTACCGGCAGTCGCGACACTGCGGTCATTACCGCCAGCCTGGGCCTTCCGGCGTCAGTGGTCAATGGTGAATCCCAATGCGACCGCTATGTCGTCGACACCGCTTCCTTGTTCTGCCATTCCCACAGCGCCGATATCGCGCATCAAACTCATGCAACCCGTCCGGCGACCGACGGCGGAGTGGAAAACGTTGCGCTGGCATACGGTACGGGCAAGCGGGCAGTACTCTCAAATGCGGAGCGCCTGCGTCTGGTCGAGCAGTCGCTTCAGATTCAAAGCGCACTGGCAACGGGCGACGATCCTTACGACATTGAGTGGGCAAAAATCGGTGGCAATTTCGTTTTCCTGCAAGCGCGCCCCATCACGGCCGTCGAGTATGGAACCCGTGTCCCGTCTGGGAAGTTGCCGCCGCTATGGTCGACCGCTAACCTCAAAGATGCATCTCCTGGCGTGCAGACTCCGCTGGGGAGCGATCTCATGCGGGTTGTCTTGCGCGACATTTTGGTCACGCCATTTCGCCTCGTGGGCTACCGCGCAGCGGCGACGATCTGCTTTTCGAAACTGTTCTTCGGGCGCCCCTATTTGAACATGGCGGCCTTGCAATGGATCTATTACGACGCCTTCGGCATCCCTCCGCGCGACCTGAACAATGCGATCGGCGGGTATCAAGGTGAGCTCTTCGATCCGAACAGGATGCTGGTCGGTTTGCGCACCGGCGCGGTGCGTTTTGCCCGTCGTATTGTCCTGATCGCCGCCGTCATCGGCAGCGCCGTCTATTTTTCGCTTGCCAACAAGTCCATGGCTAGGGCCGCCGCGAAAGCCGGGCAACAAGTGTCGAACACCGTCACTAACGGGCAGCTGCTTGAATTTATCGGACGGCAAGCAAAATCGATAAAAAGAGCGGGCGCCCTGTTCCAGCTGATGAATTCATTCGCCGGTGCGGCGCACAGTCTCCTGTTGCTAATGCTGCGGCGCGCCGGGATCGATGCGCCGGACGCGGTGGCGCTACGGCTTATGGCCGGCGCCGGTGGCGTGGCGAGCGCGGTCTATACCGAGCACCTGTGGGATCTGGCCGAAGTCCTAAAAGGCGATCCCGTGTTATCGCGCGTGGCGACCTCGCCGATCGGCGCAGCGGACTTGCGCCAGATATTAGCTACCCTCCCTGACGATCATCCATTCCGGCTCCGCTTCTCGGCCTTCCTTGAGGAGTTCGGCCACCGTGGGGTGTATGAGATGGAGATCGCCAATCCGCGCTGGGCGGAGGATCCGACCTTCCTGCTTGAGAATGTGCTTCTGCTTTCTAAGGAGCAGCGTCTGCGGCAGCCGGCACCGCAAGTCGCGGATCAGGTAATGACTGAACTTGGCCTCAACAGCCGCTGCCTGACCGGGCTGGCGTTGAGGCTTCTGGCAGGCTGCGCGCGACACGGCGTGCGCTTGCGCGAGAACGCAAAATCCCTGTTGGTAAGGGTTGCCCAGCCAATGCGCATAGGCTTTCTGGAAATTGGCGAACGGCTCGTCAAACAAGGAAAGCTCGATACTGCCGACGACGTGTTCTATTGCTCCTGGTGGGAGCTGCTCGATGTGCTGCGCGACGGCGGCGACAAGCGCCCGCTCGGTTTGCTGGTCGGCGAACGGAAAACCCGGCGATCAGGGTGGACTGCCGTCCAGCCGCCGGATCTGCTAGGCGCGGTCGCGCCGCTGACACTTGCCCCTCACGCCACCGCCTCCACCGGCAAGCGCTTCCCGATCAAGGGTCGCCAACGCAAACTCCAGGGGGTCGGCGTCTCGTTCGGCGTCGTGGAAGGGGTCGCGCGCGTCATCTCGCATCCCGACCAATGCGGCAGGCTCGAAAGCGGAGAGATCCTGATCGCCGCCACGTCCGATCCTGCCTGGGCTCCGCTGTTTTTCCGTGCCTCTGCAGTCGTTCTGGAAATGGGCGGCCTATTATCCCATGGCGCCATTCTGGCGCGCGAACTCGGCATTCCCTCGGTTGCCAATGTGCGCGACCTGCTTGATCACATATCAGACGGCGATCTCATCCGTGTGGATGGCGAACGCGGCCTAGTGTCAATTTTGTCTTAAAGAGCGTGCTCGGCGCGCGCGCCTGCGCGAGCCCGGCAATTATTTTGTTATCACTAGAAGGGGCAGCATGAACAATTCGATTTCCGTAACCGAACAAATCCGCGCCGTGATCGCCAGCGAATTGCGCCTGGATCCCGCCAATGTGACCGACGACATGACGATCGAGATGCTCGGTCTCGACTCGCTCGCGTTTGCCGAGGTCGTCATTTCGCTGGAAAAGCACTTCGGCCAGTCCATCGATACCACTGCGTTCGTCGAGGACTTGGGCGACCACACGACCGTACGGGAACTGGTTGTCATGTTCAGCAACGCCTTACAGGCAGAGGTAGCGCTTTAATTCATGAAGTCAGCCCCCCTTCTGCCTCTCGCGGTCCGTTCTGGAATTGATAGGAGCAATCTTCGCGCTCTGCGTCAGTTGCGCAGGACAATTTATGCGAATGACCGCCACTGGGTCCCCCCATTGGCGTCGCAGGTCAAGCGCAGTTATGCGGCGGGGCATCCGTATCTCCGTTCTGGACAGTGCGAACTGTTCGTTGTCATGCTCGGCCCAACGCCGGTGGCGACCGCTACCGCGTTTTTCGACACGACAAGCGCTGCCGCGCATGGAAGCTGCACCGCCTATTTCACTGCCTTCGAATGCGCCGACGACGTCGCGGTGATGGACACACTGCTGGCGGCGCTCGAACAGTGGGCAAAACAGCGCGGCGCGCGCGAGTTGCTCGGCCCCATGTCCCCACGCATGTCCGATCCGCGCGGATTGTTGATCGAAGGAGGCGGCAGCCCGGTATTTGGGATGACGTACAGCGCCCCCTACTATCCGGCGTTGTTCGAAGCGCTCCGGTTCGACAAGGCGACAGACCTGTACGAATTCATCGTCCCGTGCAGCGCCGAATATCCGCGCCTGAACAAAGTCGCCGAGCTGGCGAAACGGCGTTTCCCATCCTTGCGTCTGCGTCCATTTGACATGGACCGCATGGATCAGGAATTCGCCGTGATGGCGCAGATCTACAACGCGGCCTGGCGCGCGGCGTGGGGCTTCATCGAGCTTTCTCCTGAAGACCTTGCCTACACGGCGGGCGGCTTAGTCAAGATGCTCGGCCCTGCCTGCGCAGTATTCGTCGAGGTCGACGGCGTACCGATTGGGTTTCAAATGGCCGTGCCGGATCTGAACAGCGCCATTAAAGCGATCGGGGGCTCGCTTTGGCCATTCGGATGGCTGCGCGTGAAGCGGCTGATCGCACGGGAACGGACATTCCGCGCCCTGTTCATCGGTGTACTGCCGCGCTATCGAAAAAGCGGGATCGAAGCCATTCTCATCCAAGCGGGCTTGGCGTCTGGTGCCCAGCGTTTCCACATTGGATGGGTCCTCGAGAGCAATTTCGCATGGAAAAGCGAAATCGAAAATCTGACCGGGGCTGACTTGGCATTCAAAAAGTACCGAATTTATCGTAAATCGTTTGAAGGGAATCCAATTGGCAACGCCTCAGCAGCACAATGACACGGACACCTGCTCCCACGCCACCCTCGTCGGCAGTATCGAACGCCTCATCGACGCACACTGGTCGGCGGAGGCGGATACCGCAGCAGCGTTCGGGCTGCTGCGGGCTCTCGGTCGCAGCGGCATTTTGCGCGAATGCATGCCCGGGACTGGCTTTCCCGCCAAATTGCTGCTGGCGGAGCGCCTCGCTGCACGCTCCGCCGGCTTGGCCGCGACGGCCCTCGGCCATCTGAACATCCCTCTTTGGCTACTGCACCATCACGGCGTCTCGGAACTGTGCCGGCACTATCTCGATGCCA
>CBFGOU010000002.1:0-45261 GCA_965650445.1 uncultured Oxalobacteraceae bacterium
AGATCATCCCAAGCTCGTGGTTGCACTGGGGCTATGAAGTGCAGGAAATCCGGGCAGAGAACCGCACCCGACACGCCACGTCCTATGACATGAAGGAATTCCCCCAGACGAAAAGCGGGGTCTTCGACAAGGTGCTGTCGCTGCCGGCAGAATTCACGTTCACGCAAAGCTTCGTGTGTCTGTCGGTAACCGAAGCGCAGGACGCCATCGATAGTCAGCTGAACAAGCTCGAATCGGTGGGGGACAAGGCCGCTCACCAAAGGACCGAGCTCAAGCAGGCGCTGGGCTATTTGCAGTCCGGCGAACTCGCCTTTGGCGATTACCACGGCGCGCTTACGGTGTTCGGCGACACGCCGGCCAGAGCCCTCGAAGCCGGTACGCTGGTATCGACTGCCTTTCTCACCGATTGCGGGACGCGTTTCATTAAAGCGACCCTCTCCGCGCCTGTGACGTATCTGTCACACATTCCAGGGGCAAAGCTACGGCCGCGCCCGATGCCGAAGTCAAGCCGCAGTCTGGCGGCCGCTTTCGGTATGCACAACTATTCGACTGGCAAGTCTACAGGCAACCCGATAGGCGACGGTTCCGCAGTGATGCCGCTGCAGACCCTGTCGGAGTCGGTGTACAGCTTCAACTTCCATTATTCGAGAAAGAAGGAAGACAACACCGGCGAATGGGTGGCAGGGCACACACTGATTCTTGGCACCACAGGTTCGGGGAAAACTACGCTCGAAACGGCGACCGTTGGCTTCACGGAGCGCTTCGACAATGGGTTGTTTGCCCTCGACAAAGATGAAGGTCTCAAGATCTTCATCCTGCATCTTGGGGGCGTGTACTTCACGATTCGGGCCGGCCGGCCGACCGGCCTGGCGCCGTTTCTGCTCCCGGATACGCCGGAGAACCGGGAATTCCTGTATGACCTGGTGACAACCTGCGGCCGTGACAACCATGGCATGGTGAGTGCCGAGGAAAAGGCGCAGATCAAGGCCGCCGTCGACGCCGTGTTCGGCTTGCCGGTCCAGCATCGCCAGTTCAGCCGGCTTCTTGAAAACGTGCCCGATACCGGCGGCAACTGCCTCGCTCAGCGCCTTGGGCAGTGGTGCCATGCGAGGGGCGGGCGGTATGCCTGGGCGCTCGACAACACGGGCGTCAGCAATCTTGGCATCACCAACGAGCGTATCGTTGGATTCGACGTCTCCGACTTCCTCAAGGACGGCTACGAGCCGACGGAGCCGGTTCTAGCCTACCTGCTGTATCTGAAAAAGCTCATGCAGCGTAAAGGCGGCCTGATGACCACCGTCGTCGAAGAGTTCCAATACCCGGTCCGTTACCCGACCACCGCGAAAATGATGCTGGACGTGCTCAACACCGGGCGCAAGAAGGGGGAGTTCCTGGTGATGGCGTCCTTGTCGCCCGAGAACGCCATTAAGTCGGACATTTTCGATGCCATCCGTGATCTGACACCGACGAAAATTTTTCTGCCCAATCCATCCGCGGAGTATGAGAGCTATCAGCGCTGCGGCGTCACGCGCACGGAATTCAACAAGATCAAAGAGCTGGAGTTGGATTCCCGCGTCTTCCTGATTAAGCAGGGCAACCAGTCCTGTTTTGCGAAGCTCGACCTGCGAGGCATGGACGACATCATCGCGGTCCTGTCGGGCAGTTCGGACAACGTTGCTGTGCTCGATGCTGTAATCGACGAGGTCGGAACCGATCCTGAAGTCTGGATGCCGGAGTTTCAGAAACGGCGCAAAGGCAAGAAGGAACCTGCTCGCGAGGTAGATACCGAGGAGCAGTGACATTTTCGCGTCCGCGAAAAAAAACCCTTTGAATGGAGATTTAACGATGAGAGCCTTGAAAACGATTTGCCTTGCCGTCGCCGCCTTGGTGCCGGTAGCTATCCCGCTGAGCGCTAATGCGCAATTGGCCGTCGCTGTGGCGGTCGATGTGCCATCGACGATAAACCAGATGCAGACGATGGCCCAATGGGCCAAGCAGTACCAGCAAATGGTGCAACAGATCACGCACCTCAAAAGCCAGATCGACGCGGTCACGGGCGCGCGCAACCTGGGCCAGATTTATAACAACCCTGCATTGCGCACATATTTACCCGACGAGTGGGCTTCGATCTACGACCGGGTACGCCGTGGCCAGCTCCAGGGCCTGAGCGGTAAAGCGGCGTCCATCTTCTCCGCCGAAGGCTTCGATGCCGACGCGACCGGCGGGCGCAAGCGCCAACTCGATGTGATGGCCGCGAATAAGGCCATGACAATGCAGGCGTATGACGCCACGCTCGCCCGCGTCAACAACATCAACGAGTTGATGAAGCAAGCCGACGCGGCAAAGGATGTGAAGGCGGCAGCCGATCTGCAGAACCGCATGGCAGCTGAAAACGCGATGATTCAGAACGAGCAAATTCGCCTGAATCTCGCGCTCGAACTGCAGCGCGTCGAAACCCAGCTCGCGCTGGAACAGCGCACGCGCGAATTTGATTCGGTGTTTACGCGGCGGTAGGCGCCAGGTGTGGCGGCCACCCGGTGACCTGGGCGGCCGTTTGACGAAGACAGGGAGAATCAAGCATGCCTTTCGCGCCCTTTACATATGTCTACGACTACTTCGATCAGGCTGTGTCGCAGACGCTGTTGAATGCAACCACGAACACGATAGCCCTCATCACCCCGGTCATGGCGATCTGTTTCAGCATCTACGTCCTTTTAATCATAACGGATTACTGGCGGGGTGCCGAGAACTCGCCGCTTATAGACTTCCTGATGAAGATGGCAGCCTGGGGAACGATCATCACGTTCGGATTGAATATCGACATGTACCGGCTGTTTGTCGCCCCACTAATCCTCGGTTTGGGCAACGACCTGACGGGAATCGTCGGCAGCCCGTATAACTCGGCCACCGCCTTGGATCAAATGGCCAGCCAATTGCTCGACTGCTTCATCAACATGTACGAAAAGGCGGATGGATTCAAGCAGACGTTTTTCGCTGGCGTGATGATCCTGATCCTAAGTGTCCCCACATCCGCTTTCATGGTGATCGCGATTGGCTACATCATGCTGGCAAAGGCCGCCATCGATGTCCTGGTGGCCATCGGCCCGCTTTTTATCGCTGCAGCGATGTTCCCGGCGACACGGGACTTGTTCAAAAACTGGACTGCACAGTGCCTGAATTACGCCTTCCTCGTGATGCTTTTCTCGTTCGCATCCCAGCTGCAAATAGCCATGATGATGCCTCTTGTGCCCAGGGATTTTGCGTTGGCCGACATGTTTACATGCATCTTGGCCAGCTGCCTGATGGTGTTCGTGTCATTGAATCTGCCAAGCCTTGCCGCCGCGCTAGCGGGCGGTATCGGAATCTCCAGCATGGTGCGCAAGCTGCCCAAGCTGCCTAAATTCGACCGCAAACCCAAGGTTGAGCCGGGCGATGGCGGCGGCGACATTAAGCCGACGTCTGAACCGGATGGCGGTGCCATGAAACCTGAACAAGCGTGAGGAAACCATGAAAAACCTGATCTTGCAAATCGTGTGTGTCGTCATGTTGGCTGGATGCAGTACCCCGCCGAAAGCGCCGCTGCCATCCGGCCCCTGGACACCCGTAAACAAACCGTTAGCGGCAAAGGAGTAATGATATGTCCCTTATCGAAAAACTGCGCAAAGGGCCGGAGCTGGCCACGGCCGGTACCGGAAAAACGGACGACCGCCGGCTGCGGCCTGACCAGCTCGGGAACTGGTACATCGAGCAGGCAATGGCATTCGAACGGTCAAAGGCCGATGACTCCGCCAGATCGAAAAAAATCGCTTGGCGTTGCGTGGTCGGTATGGCCGTCCTGCTTGGTATCACTGTTGTCACCAGTGGCGTGGTCGTACTGAACAACAAGCCCAATCCGCCGGGCATTCTCATGGTGAACAATGAGACTGGCGAAATTCGTCAGCTGCGTACCTTGGCGGAAACCAAGATCAAGATCACGAAGGCGACCGACCTCTTCAACTTGCGCCGGTATGTGGCGTACCGCGAGTCCTATGATTGGGAAACCATTCAAGACATGTTCGACGCGACCGCGTTGTTGTCCAGCCAGGCCGAGGCCAAGCTATACAAGGATCAGAACAGCGAGCAAAACAAGATCTCGCCGGTGAACGTCTTGAAGGACAAGTACCGTGTGATAGCCACAGCCGGTACGGTCGCGTTCGTAGGAAAGACTGCAATCGTGTCGTTCTCCAAGAAGACCATCCCCGTTAGTGGACCGACGCCCGATAAGCCACTTGTCGAGTACTTCCAGGCGACCATTACCTTCGAGTACGAGGATATCCCGATGGATGACCGCGACCGGGGCATTAACCCGGCCGGTTTCAAAGTGACGAGCTACACCGTAGCACGCGACTTCACCAAATCGTCGGCGGCAACGACGATGGCCAACTACGGAGGTGGCCAATGAAAGCCAAAGTGATAGTAGCCGTCGTGTTCGGCGCCATCTGCGAGCTGGCCAGCGCGGCCCGCGATCCACGCATCCGGGTTGAGCAGTACGATCCGGATCAGGTCGTTGAAATTTATACGGCCGTTGGCAATCCGACGCTAATTCAGTTCGAAGCCGACGAGGAGATCAAGAACACGCGCACGGGCATGATTTCCATGGGCGACTCCAAAGCGTGGAAGGCCGCGCCAAGGGCCAACAACATCATGTTGTTACCGAAGGCCAAGCTGCCTGATACGAAGATGGTGGTCGTCACAACCAAACGCTCGTACGCGTTTGAAATCATTAGCGCTTCGGCAAAAAACGGCACTAAGCCGACGCTGATTCTGCGCTTCGATTATCCCGACACGAAGGCCAGGCTGGCGAAGGCCGAAGCCGGCAAACTTGACGCGGTAAGTGAGCGCCTGCAGGAGATCGCGAAGGCCGGCGGCAAGGCTGCTAGCACCCAGGGCCGCAATCGCAAGTTTATGAAGCAAGGTGATGAAGCCCTGGTGCCAAGCGAAGTCGAAGACGATGGCCGCTTCACCTATTTCCGGTTTGACTCCACTCGCGAACTGCCGCTCGTCTACAAGGTCTTGCCGGACGGAAAAGAGGCGCAAGTCGAGTTCCATGTTGAATCGGACACTGGGATTGTGGTTGTCCACGATACAGCCGCTATGTTCAGGCTGCGCTATGGCCAAGCCGTCTTGGCGATTCGCAACGACGGCTACAACCCTGATGCACTGCTCAACCTGACCGGCAGCACCGTTCCGCGCACCCTCCGTTTACTGAAGGAGCACCAATGAACTCAATCAACGACGCCGCTGCTGATCGAGCAGCTACGACACCGGGTGGGGATAAAGTCGACCGCGACATTCCTCAGCTGCAAACCAAGCGCAAGACCAAGACGCCCCTTCGTCTCGCGCTCGTTGCAATAGCACTGTTGATGGTTTTGCTGATTGGCGTTGCAGCCGTCGCTTTTATGGACAGGCTGCAGAACAAGAAGGCGGAGGAGGTGGCCGCCAAGGCGAAGGCCAGGCCAGTATCGACGGCGCCGACTAAAACGGACTTCGAGGGTTTCAAAAAGCGCCTGAAGGCTGAAGAAGCAGCGGCGGCGGCACCGGAGCAAGCAGCCGGAAGCCTGGCCGTACCGGTGAGCGCACGCGGGAATTTCGCGGACGCGAAAACGACGGATCAGTCGCGTGCTGGTGGTTCCGGGTACCCAGCAAGCCAAGCCGGTGCCGGTAGCACTAGTCAGCCGCAAGCGCCAGCCCGGCCGCGGCACCAAACCCGCGAGCAGCGCCAGTTGTCAGGTGATCTGTTCGTTGGCGAAGAAGAAGGCGACACTGGTGCGAGCGGCACCAAGGTTGGCATGCCTATGCCGCAGCTGTCGCAACAGTCGCAGCTCCCCCTGATGCCGAGTGCAGAACCACGTCAGAGCGCACTTGAGCAACAAATGACGCCTTCGAAGCTGCAGGGCGTCGCCGCCGTTCGTCGCAAGAACCTGGACTTGTTGATGCTGGCAGGCACAATCATCCCGTGCGGGCAGCGTACGTACATCGTCAGCACCAATCCGGGCCAGGCCACATGCGTTGTCTCGAAGGATGTTTATTCGGCGAATGGGTCGACCCTGCTGATCGAGCGCGGCAGCAAGGTCCTGGGTGAGCGCCACCAGCCGCTGCAGCTTGGCCAAAAGATGATGCCGGTCCTGTGGAATCGCATCGACACGCCGAGCGGTGTGACGGTCGACATCAATTCCCTTGCCGCCGACTCGCTTGGCGCATCGGGCCTGTCGGTATATGTCGATGAGCATTTCAGGGAACGGTTCGGCGCCGCGATCATGTTAAGCCTCATCAGCGACCTTGGCGACGCGGCGGCGAATGCGGCCAGCAATGGCGGCAGCACGATCCGTCTTGGTACGACAGCTGGTGCCGGCCAGGACCTGGCCAACAAGGCGCTTGAGCGGACTATCAATATTCCGCCAACCGGGTACAGCGTGCAAGGCTCTGCCATCAACATCTTCGTGTCGCGCGACGTCGATTTCGGAGGGGTCTATGAACTCGCACGCTACTAACAATGTCGCAATGTACGACAAGAGCGTCACGGTGCGGGAAAAGCTCAAGCAGGCAGGCATTCAGCAGTTCCTCGACAATCCTGAATATACGGAAGTGGCGGTCAACTATCCTGGCGCGGTCTTCACGGCGTCGCCGGCGGGGTGGACCAAGCACGCGGTGCCGCAATGCACCCTGCAGCTGCTGCGGGAGCTGGCGAACGCCGCCGCGATTTATCACGGCGGCACGGCGCTCGACATGCGTTCGCCAATCAAGAAAGTGCGCTTGCCGGACCGGCAGCGCGGGCTGATCGTCATTCCCCCGGCCTGCATCGATGACACGGTCTCGCTTACTTTCCGGGTCGGCTTCGACCATCGGTTTTCGATTGATTCATTCGTTGAAACAGGGCGACTGTCCGATTTCAAGGACTTCTCGGTGTTCCAGCAGGTGCCCGAGGATGTTCATCTGCAGGACTTCGAGCGCGAACTGTTGGCATTGAAGGCAGCACGCGACATGAAGCGGTTCTTCCAGGTATGTATCGACAATGGGCTGTCGATCTGCATTTCCGGCAAAACCGGCTCCGGTAAGACGGCGTTCATGAAGGCCCTGGCCGACCTGGTGCCGCGCGACACCCGGATCATCACCATCGAGGATGTGCATGAGCTGGATTTGCCACTGCACGACAACAAGGTGCACCTGTTCTATGGGGATTTCGTCACACCGAAGGATGGCTTGGCAGCGTGTATGAGGGCGAAGCCCGACCGCATTTTCGTCACCGAGATCAAGGGCGACGAAGCGTTCGACTACATCGCTTCCCTGAACACCGGTCACGAAGGATCGATGACCACCGTGCATGCCAATAACCCGCTGTCCGCTTATAACCGCGTCGCGACGCTCATCAAACAAAGCCCGGTTGGGCTGTCCCTCGCCTGGGACAACGTGGTGCGCGAGGTGACGACATCCATTGACGTGATGATCCAATTTTCGCGGACGCGAATGACGGGGCTGTACTACGACCCAGTACGGCGCGCAAAAATGATGAGGGGGGACCGCGATGTCTAAGACAACCAGAAATTTAGTCGGCCTGGTGATGGCCTTGGCGATGATCGTCGGCTTTTCAGTGGTGGGCCTTTACATGGGCGGGCGCGCGTTCGCGCAGTTCCAGAGCATCCCGGCCGACGGTGTGACGTTGACCACGCTGCACGACTACTGGATAGCCTACAGCGGCTACAAAAAAGTGAAGATGGCCTTGGTCGCGGGCTTCGCAATAGCGATTCTGATCCCCATCATCCCGACCATTCTCATCGTCGTCGCATTGCTAACGGGGCCGAAACGGGAGCTATTCGGCGCAGCCCGTTTCGCTTATGTGCGGGAGATTAGGAGGGCTGGCCTACTCACGAAGAAGCAGGATGAGAAGTGGCCAGCTTTTGTTCTCGGTAAGGTCAATGGCCAGTTTCTCCTGTTTTATGGCCAGCAATTCGTATCCCTCTCAGCCCCGACAAGGGGCTACAAAGGAGTAGGCTGCGTCATTCCAAACTTGGTGACATACCCGCACTCGGTGGTGTGCACCGACCTGAAATTGGAGAACTGGCAGCTAACGGCGGGCTATCGGTCCGAGCATGGCCAGGAGTGCTACCTGTTCGCACCGACCCATGAAGAGAACAAGGAATTCCGGTCCCATTGCTGGAACATGCTGTCGTATATCCGGTCCGAATACGAGTACCGGATCGGTGACGCACAAACGATTGCTGCCATGTGGTGGCCAACCGGCGGCAAGAATGCCTTCTTCAACGATAACTCGCGGACCCTGTTTCTTGGGCTGACGCTTTACGTCCTGGAGACGCCAAGCGAACCCCTGACGATGGCTAATCTTCTGCGGCTCACGACGCCGGCTGACGGCTCGAAGCTGCACGAATGGATCGACACGACGATCACCAAGCGCGAGGATTCCGAGAGCGCCCTCCCGCGCCTGTCGCCGGAATGCGTGGAATCCTTGCGCACCTATTCGGCGCAGCCTGACAAGACCCGGTCGAACATCCTGAGCACCTTCCAGGCACCGCTTGAAATTTTCCGTGATCCGCGCATCGCGGCGGCCACGTCGGGCAACGACTTCGACCTACGCGATGTGCGCCGCAAAAAGATGTCTATCTACATCGGCATGACACCGGAAGACCTGTTGAAGTACAGCACGCTCATGAACGTGTTTTTTTACCAGCTCCTGAACGAAAACACGCGAACGCTGCCCGAGCATGACGCGACGCTGAAGTACCAGTGTGCCCTAATCCTCGACGAATTCCCAGCTCTCGGCCGTATCGCCATTATCGAAAAGTCGGTCGCCTATCAGGCGGCGTACAACATGAGGCTGCTCTTGATCTATCAGAACAAGGGTCAGCTGGTAGGTGCAGAAGGCAGCGCGTACGGCGAGAAGGGCGCGCAGACGATCCTGACCAACTGCGGGGTAAAGCTCCTGTATCAGCCGAAGGAGAACGAGGACGCCGACGAATATTCGAAGGCGCTTGGCGACACGACCGTCATGTCGCGGTCCGTTTCGCGCACAACGGGTAAGGCAGGCCTGTCCCGAAATGACGCGCCACAAAAGCGCCCTCTGCTTTTGCCACAGGAGTTCAAGGAAATAGGTAAGGACAAGCTCGTCATCGTATCGGAAAACTGCAAGCCGATCTTCGCGGACAAGATCATGTATTTCGACGACCCGGACCTAAAGGACCGTGTTGGCCTGCCGCCGCCAGAAGTCCCGCAGCTGGTGATTGTCCGCGCGCAGCATCGCACGCGACCTTTGAAGGAAAGTGAAGTGGCCACGGTCAACCCGGATGACATTCTGAACAAGGCGCTGATCCTCAAGGCCATCGGCCAGGCAATCGGCTTCGATTTCGCAGCTTACGTAGTACCGGCAACGCCTGCAGATGATGTGACGCTGGCTAAAGCGGCGTAACTAGGGCTGGTGCTGCCCAGGAGCGGCGCTGTCGCAAGCCGCAAATTTTTAACCTATTGGAGCCTTAACATGGCGGATACTTTTGATGTAGTTACTGGTAATACGTCGGCCCGGTACACGAACGCCCAAGAGGCTGGTGCCGCGTATTTTAAAGCCGATGCGCGTCAGCGCCCATCGGTGATCCACACGCCGGGGGGCGGCGGCGCGCGCGTCCTGGCCGACACGCTGGTTCAGGGTGCGCAACAAGGTGGGCAGCCTAGTTTCGTGAAGTCGTTGCCCGAGCCGGAGTCCCATGCCGTCAGCCCTGATTTTCGCCACGGGTATTTCGAAGCTGAGAGGTCGGTGGCCGAGCGTGATACGGTCAACAGCATCGGGCCTGGCGACCACTTGGAGCCAGCCCCCGCAAGTCCGGTAAGGGTTGGCCAGGCGCCCAGGCCGGCGCAGGCCGCTGAGCTGATGCGTCTGTACGTGAAGGACGAGAACCGCTACGTCCTGCACAAGGAGGCCGATTTCCAAGCGGTGATGGAAGAGGCGGCGGTCGTCTACGGTGCCGGCAAGGATGTCCTGGTCAATGAAAAGGCAAATCCGCAAGTCGTCCATGCCAAATCGAACCTGTATCACGACGTCGACGTCGGCCGGGAGATCGCGCCGGTCGAAAAGGGGGGGATTTTCACCAAAGGGAAGGGCGAAGTCCTGCTCGATAGTTTCTACGCGAAGCTGCCTCTGGTTGATCGGCTTCCGGTAGATCGCGCACAACCCGAAAGCCGTCAGCCGATTCTCCCCACGGCCGAACCAGCGCCGCGGGCGCCGGGTAAGGCCGAGCCCGAAATATCCGTCCCCACGCTGCCCAAGGCCGCGCCGGTCGTACTCGAGAAGGATGATGCGGATGCCGGCACGGATCAGGATTCGGATCAAAAGCCCATCCTGAAGAAAACCGGGTACGCACTGCCGGCGCACGTGGCGGACGCCTACACGGTGAAAAGCGGTCGGTTCGTCGACAAGGGGACCGCGAAGGTGCATTTCGAAGACCACGGCAAGAAGCTCTCCACATCCCTGGAGGATCGGACCGTCATCAAACACATGGTCGATGTCGCGGTGGCCAAGAATTGGGGCCACTTGGAGCTGACAGGTACGCAAAGCTTTCGTCAGATGGCCTGGCTGGAAGCCGAAGGACGCGGCATTCGCACCAAGGGATACGAACCGACGCAGCAGGACCTGCAGCAGCTGGCCCAGGCCAAGAACGAACGAGGCGTCAGCGATCCGGCCGCCGCCAAAAACGAGATGGTAGTCAGCACCGAGCGCCTGGTTGATGCCAAAGACGTGCTGGCCACGGGCGTCCCTCGCGATACACCGGCAGCTGGCCGGGTCCGTGCTGGCACGGACGCCGAGCGCCCGGCGCCGGCAACGGCACGGGCTGAGCGTAGCGAGCGCTCAGATCCGGACGCCGAGCGTTCGGCCAGCGGCACGCAAGCTGCGGGTCCGGAGGTAGTGCATGCGCGGGCTGTATCGGTGGACAAGAACGGGCCGATTGTCGGTCGCCTCGTTGCGCACGGTCGCGACAACTTCAATCACGACCCGGACGAAAAGCCTAGCTATTTCGTGGCGCTCCAAACGCCAGCCGGCGAGCGCAAGGTTTGGGGCAAAGACCTGGAGCGCTCGATGGCCGGCGGACCGTACCAACCGGGTGACGCGATCTCGCTAGAGCGGCAGGGGCATGAAGATGTAACGGTCGACGCCAATGTGCGCGGCGCCGACGGCAAGGTCGTCGGCAAGGAAGAGATCGCGGCGCGGCGGAACGTATGGGATGTGAAGCCGGCCGGCCTGGTGGTGATGCGCGATCTGTCGAAGGAAGAACGGGTAAAAGTCGAAGCCGCCTACAAGGTACTCGACCAGCAGGTGGAACAGTACCCAACCGACGTGCGCAGGGAAATCATCACCAGATTCACCCAGGCGGTCGAAAAGGGCGAACTCGATCTGCCTACCCCGCAGGTCGAGGAAAAGACTGCTCAGCCCGAGCATGGTCGCGAGCCAGCGCCCGAGCCTGAGCTGGAGCGCGCTGACTGATTTCGCGGACGCGAAAAACTAAAGGGACGCTGGTTGATGCCGGCGTCCCTCTTTTTCGGCCATGTTTGATGTTCGTGATAAAGCCGCCGAGCGGGGAATAAGAGGGAAAGTATGTTCTGCCTCGGCGCCGTTACAAGGAGAAAGGCATGATCGCATCACTGGCAAGCAAATTTGGTTTCATACCGAAGTCCGACGTAATCGACAAACTCCAGTTCGCAAGGTCGGTTGGCAAGAGGCTTGACGAACACCGCGAGGTGGTGGAAGCCATCGCAGCATCGACAACACTTTTTGTCGACTCGCCTTGGCACATCGGCCATATGGCAATGCAGGACGACTACCTGATGCGGCTTTATCAGATGGTGTATGGCTGCTGGCCAGACGACTTAACTCGTAACCAATCTACCCACGAAGACGTGCGGGCGCGCCCACCCATTCTTGGCGAATGCAGTCTGCCAGAGTTCAGCAAGAGATAACGGAAATGTACGCCCTAAACGTTCTTGGGTTATGGACCACCCGACGCATCGATTGGCGGACAGGAATCTATGCGCTGCGCGAGCGGCCAATCGCAGTTGCAGGAAGGGGCGGTTATTACCATGTCGATCCGGATGACATCAACGAATAGGCTTATGGAAAACAACCGTGAATAATTTTATCTACGCCTTGTCGGACGCTTTTGCGTTGGCCTCCGCCTCACTAGACAAAAACTACATCGATCAGCGGCATAGTGCGGTTGCCGATGACGCCCTGTTCAATATTTGGGTCATTGAAGAGAACGGAGCTCGGACTCTGGTTCGTGAAAACGTAGCCGGCCAGTTGGCTAGTGCGCTGGTCGGTTCCGCGAATTATGGTGCGAGTACCCGTGGTCTGGCCCATATCTACGAAGCCATCCAGGTCGTTGCCTTTAACTGAACCGGAAATCCATGGTGAGGCCAGATTCTGGCCCGCTGTTCTCGACCCAAACGAGCCGTGGAAAGCCGCTACAGTTATCGCTCGATTTCCGGATCGTCGGTTGATGGCCCGGTAATCGGTTTGCCAGGGGTAGGCGTGCTCGGCTGTTGAGTGCCGTCGGACGTGCCGCCAGGATGCGCTTGTTTCTGCGTCTCGACGTACAGCCGCCCAGCGTTGCGTAGCGACGCCAGTTCCGCAGCGCGCTGCTGCCTGATCTGCTCCGCGCCTTTGTTGTCGAAGCGGACGTTCAGGCCAGCCTCGGCGGCGATCCTTGCAGCTCGTTCTTGAAAGTCGGCCGGACCGGATAGCTTGAGGTTCTGGCCGAACTTGCTCTCGCCAAGGCGTAAAGCTGTCTCGATGGCAAGCCGGTCGGTCCGGAGCAGGACCACGCTGGTGCCCTTGTCCTGTACCAGCGGACGTCCCGCCAGCGAGTAGATCACGTCGCCGTCCAACTGGACGCGATAGTGCACCTGGCGACCGCGATAGAGCAGGGCGTTCGGCTCGTGATGCGTTTCCGCTCGCTGGATAGTGCCCGTGGTCGGGTCGTGGCGCGAAGGCGCGTTGCGCGTCCTGCGCCGCAGTTCTGCAAGCGCAGCCTCGTCTCCACCTTGTGCGCGCTCCTGCAGAAATTTCCTGTACTGATCGGCCACCGGCAGCCGGAACGGCGCGCGCTCGGCGCGGATAGTCGACCGCAGCGTGTCGACGGCTGTAAGGTACTCCATCCGAGCGATCGACAACGCGGCCTTGCGATCGGCAGCTGGTAATCCTGCGACTGCCCGCTTGGCCTCGTCCAGGCGTTCCTTGATGGCGTCCTGCCGCGCGCGTTCGCTGGCCAGCTGCTCGGCCAGCTGGGCGCGCATTCCACCTTGCCCACGGCGCTGGTCCTGAAATTGACGCCACAGTAGCCGGTCCGCCGGCACGCGCGGCGCTGCTTCCGGGTGCCGGTCCACTTGGCGGCCGTAAGAGTGTCGTAGGATCGTCGCAGCCTCGGCCCACGGTAGACGCATTTCCTTCGTCATGAAGTCGCATACGTTCAAGTGGCGCGTGCCACAGCGAATTCGTGCGCTCCCATCAGCAGCCGTCGTGACCTCGTACTTGTCCGGCATGACGCCGTGCGAGCGCGACAACTCGGCAAGCAAACGCCGGGCGTCCAGCCGCTGCTTAATCTCTTGGAACTCGGGGAGTCGGCCGGCGCTGCCGCTGCGTTGTCGTTCCCCGAAATCACGTACGATCTGGCTGACGACTGAATCGTTGACGCGGCCTGTGCCTCTTACTGTTCGGACGCCGCCGCGATGGCGGGTCCGTCGCACACTAGAATCGGGTCCGCCTGGCCGGTTTCCCAACTGATCAGGTGCATGATTCGGCAGTAGCATTGCACCTTCTCGGACCGCGCGTACCACACGGCCGCCGGGCACCCTTCGCACACGGTCGATGGTAAGGGCCTTTTCGAAGATGGCAAGCGGGATAATGTCGTGCTGCCGATCTGAATAAGCTGGGGGTCCACCTCGCCCGGATCTTCCGGAGGCTCCAGCGCCCTCAGAGACGCGTCGTCCATCCCGGACCACATCTCCTCCGCCTCCCCCTTGTTCGCGCCCTGTAGGGCCTTCTGGTCGTTCCTTGGGGGCGTTCCGTGCGCCGCCTCCGATGGGCTGCTTGTATCCGTACTCGTACCCGACAGGGTTTCTCCCGCTGAATCGTTCTGGCTCATGGTTGTGCTCCTGGTACTGTTGGTTGAAAGTTGCGGCCGCTGTCGCATGTGTGCGACCGGCCGGCGCCTCGCGCGCCTGGTGGTGCAGCTGGGACTGCTCAAAAGCGGCAAGAGACGTCGCCCCTTGCTGCCAATTCGGTTGCTGGATCAAGCGGCCGACTTCTTCGCCTGGCTGTGTAAATCCATATTCGTGGCCTAAGGGGTTCCTACCACTTGGTGATGCCGGCGCTTCCGGCCGCTGCTCGGGGTGCACTCGGTCGAGAGCGCGCGACTGCTCGAAAGCGGCCAGAAGCATGGCTTCCTGTTCACGATCCGGATGCGCGGTCATTAGACCGAACTCGCCGCGGCTGAGATTGCCTGGGCCGCTAGGGCCCGCGTGGACGACGTGGATGCTCTGCTGCTCCGGCTCGTCATCGGCGCGTTCGAGCAGTGAAAGCTGCTGTGCCATCGGCTGCAGCTGCTTGACGCCATAGTTGGGCTCGAACGGATTTTTGCCCGTAAATGGCTCTGGATCGGTGCGTGGCGCGGGGAACTTGCCATAGAACTTTGCCTCCAGGATCGACAACATCTCGGTGCGTTCATCCGGCGCTGCCGCTCGATACGCGCGGTATTGCTTCTTGTTCCCGCTGTTCAGGTACTTTACCTCCTTGGCGCGGTATTGATGCCATTCATCTAACAACGGCGTTATATTCGCCGGGTCTTTCCGGGCCTCGCCCTGGACTTCGTATTTGCGTTGAATCTCCGCCGCCAGGATGCGCTGTTTTTCTTCGCCTGGCAGCTCAATAAATTGCCGGCTGAATTGGTAATCCTTGAGATTCACCCCTTTCGCATTACCTTCGGGCTTAACATTCAGGTACTCGTTATCGCGGCCGGCGTTGCGCATTTTCGTAGCTCCGAACTCGCTCACCAGCTTTCCGAACTCGTCAAAGCTGCTGATATCGCGCTCAATCACAGCGGCCAGTATTGCGTTCTTCACCTCTTTATTCGCGCCCGCGAAATTATCGCCTTCCTTGTACCTTGCAATAATATCGCTGGCATCCGTGAATTTTATACGGCGATTGTCTTTCGGGCTGGCCAGCCCATACTTGTTATTAATGTGCTCTTGGAGCGCGTCGATATGCCTTTCGCTGTGCTCCACCAAACCAAAAGGATTAAGTGCGCCGCCGCTCCGTAGATTAATCTTTGGAATGACAATATGAATATGCGGCTTGCGCTCGACAAACTCACCAGTCTGACGATGCTCGTAGCTCTTGATCTTCGGTAAATGTGCCTCCGCGTAAAAATTATACTCGTCGTCCTTGTAAGCCGAGAACATGAACGCCCGAAAATCTGCTGTTATCGCCAGCATCGTTTCGCGCGAAATTTCATCCTCTTTGAGCGAGAGCGTAATATGCAAATACCGCTCGCCCGCGCTGTCTATACCGTCGATAATCTGCTGCGTGAAATCCAGATCGCCAGCTAGAATCACCCGTTCGTCTAATTCGTCCCGCGAAAACTCGCGGCCTTGTTTATGACCGAGTTCCAGATACTCCTTGATGCCTTCCCGGCCGCCGCCGACTCTAATCAACATGATCGAGCGCCGCCTTTAAGTATCTCGCTATATCATCCAGTCCCTGCGTGGCTTGCTTGAACAGCTGATCGGTAAGCCGGTTTGTTATGTTCGCCGTGTTCAGAACGTGTGCTATCTGGTTGAGGTTGTTTCCCGCCTTATTGAATACGAACTCCATGCGCTTCTTTTCCAGACTCGCTTTTGGCTTAGCAATAACACTTACCCGATTTTTTAACACGTAATCACGGATGAATTCGGAGGTCGAAGTCAGTCCACTCGCTTCGATCTTGTCGTCCAGCTCCTTTGCCTCGTGGTCCGGCAGTCGGAACGAGTAGGGTTTGCTCAAGCGCTTTTCACCAATCGGCTTGCGCCCCGGTTTGAGTGAACGCCTCTCGGCGGTGGGCTCTTTTGCCATAAACTGGTCTCCAAGTTGGCCGCGTCGCGGCTATCGCTGGCGGCCGGCGCCAGCGCCCGGCGTCCGTAGGACGCGGGGGTTTCAAAGGGGTCTCCCCTTTGGCACAAGGATATGTTAACCGAATCCGCAAGGATTTGGTAAACATATCTGTCGTGCCTGTGCGCGGTCAGCGTCCGTCGCCCTAAGGTTGCAATTTGGTTGCAGTTGAGTTGCATTCAGCGCTTGGTTGCGCCAGATCAGTTGCCAAAGCCAGCGAACGGGCATACTATGGTTGCAGGTAGGTTGCAATACGGTTGCAGCACGCTATAATCAGAAACATTAGCTTTTGACCAACAACGGCACGCCAAAGGGGACCATGGACGTTGAAGACTTTACACGTGAGGTCAAGCCGCACCATAGAAGGTCGCGTCTCGAAAAGTTCAAGACGGAAATACGGAGCCTAAAACGCCAGGGCTACAGCGATATGCAGGTTCGGGACTGGCTGGCGAAAAACGGGTTATCTGTTTCGCGCGAAAGTGTGCGCAAGTATATCGCACGGCATCTGAACGAACAGAATCCCGCACCGCTGGCCGAGAATGTACAAGCGAATGAATCACCGGCAGCATCGGAACAGGGCCAGTCACCGCAGCCGGCCAAAGATGCAGCAGACGAATCAGGCCATAACAGCGGCATGAAGGAATCACCGGCCGCCAGACTTCGAAGGCTAGCCAAGGAACAGAGGGATGAAGCGGCACAAACCCAATTCAAGCACGACAAAACCGGAAACAATCACTAGGAATAGCACTATGGAAAACAGCGCACATTTCGTTTTGCAAGGCAAGGGCGGCATCGGCAAGACTTTTGTTTCGTCGTTGCTTGGACAGTGGATTGACGAGACTGCACCTAGCACGTTGGAGGGCTACGACGCCGACCAAGAGAACGCGACATTCGCCGCGTACAAGGGCCTGAACGTCAAAGAGATCGATGTAATGAAACCGGACCGCACTATCGACCGCAAAATGTTCGATGCGATGCTCCTGAAAATATTTGATAGCCGGAACAACGTTGTGGTCGATACCGGCGCCAATACCTTTTCACCGCTGATGTCGTATCTGATGGAGAATAACTTTCTCCAACTGCTGGCTGAGTCAGGTAAGAATGTTTATATCCATACTATTATCGGCGGCGGTGACAATCTGAAAGACACGACAGCCGGATTCGTTTCTCTTGCACGTCAAACTTCGTGCCCGATGGTCGTGTGGCTAAACGAAAATGCAGCGTGGGGCGATACCGGGAACTTCGTTGAGTCGGACACGTTTGCAAAGAACTCTGATAATCTGCGCGGCATTATTTTGCTGCAAGGCCGCAATTCTGACACCTTCGGTGATGACATCCGACGCATGAACAAAGAACGAATGACACTCAAGGAAATCATGCAAAGCGACAAGTTCAATATGTTGGAGCGTAGCCGCTTGAATACCGTAGTGCGCGACGTATTCAACAAGCTTGAAAAAGTTGATTGGTAATGGACATTTCAAAGCTGCAAACCGCTGTCTTTGAAAAAACCGGCATCCGTCTTGATCGCACGGACCCTGTTTTCGGCCTGGTCGCGCTTAACGAAGTTGTAATCGCGGAATTGCTAGCTACCGCGCAAGAGCAATGGGCACAAAACAATTCCGAGCTTGATGCTAAGATTGGCGGCCTTGTTAAGATTCACGCGCAAATTTTGTTGGCGTCAAAAGAACTGGTCGGGCGCGTCGACCAGGCGCACATGGCGGCGGCCTTGAATGCTGCCACTGAAGCGAAAGCGGAGATTTTTAAAGCCGCTCGCGATGCCGTAAGCGCCGAAGTGACGAAGTCGGCCAGCATCATCACTGATAGTGCATTGCAGCTCGCGGAGGCCAGAAGAAGCGCCCGATCCGAAAGCTGGACAATCGCAATCGTGCAGGCGGTAATTGGTGGTATGGTGGCCGCTGTAATCGTCCTCGGCGCTATGACAGTGTATAGCTAACGAGCAACAGGAGGAAGTATGCACAAGACAGCACTTATTTCAGTTATCGTCGTCCTGCTCACGTCGGCCGTCGGTTACCTGGCGTGGGATCGTCACGACAAAGAGGTCCAGAAGCAAAACGACAAGGCATTCGACGCCGTGTTCACGCGCCGATAGCACTCCGTTACGTGCCATTAATCGCCGGCAGCTGGCGACGTGTCACCACTTGATCCAAGCTGCGTAGATAGGAGGTCACCATGAACATGGTCATGACAGGTGCACGCGCGACCATGCGTGCAACGCGCACTGTTGGCTCATTTGGCTTGAACGTCATCATGCCGGCATTTGGTATCCCGCGCCCCTGGAATTACCTGGCCGCCGGCTTCTGGCTTTGCTGGGTTGGTCGCATCGGTTACATGATAGTAACCAAGTAAGCTGGTTTTCGCGTCCGCGAAAGCACGCGGCCGCGAATCTGGAGAAGGGAGACCGGCCTTAGCGCCGGCCGGATGCGAGCGTAGCGCCCGCGTGAGATACCTGGCTAAACGCCTCTATAGAGGCCGCCATCATGCCGTGCAGCCGATTCTTGAGCCGGTCATGCTCTTCCGCTCTGCCGAGCCCGTCAAGCGCTTCCTTGACCTTTGCTGCGTCCCTACCGATATACTTGCGTGGACGTTTCCCGGTGTCGTCGGGCGGAAAGACCAGCGTTAGATATTCCCCTTTCCTGCTGTTACGCCAATCTGGATCGGCGTACACCAGCCCTTGCTCTGACAGAACACGCATCCTGGCTTCGATCTGTTCGATTTCCACGCACAACGCCGCCATCTGTCCGGGCAGCTGGGCCGCCAGGCTCGAGAACGTTTCAACGAACCGGGCAAGCTCCGGCGATAGCGTCCCCTCCTGGCGTTTCACAACTGCCTCCCCTTCCTGATGGCCTCTGCAGTATCGTACGGCTGAACTAGCTTTCACGGTGTCCCGTTTCGCGGACGCCTTGCAGCTTTTCAAGCAAGCCCTGGAAACGCTCGTCGCGTTTCGCCAGCTGAGACTGTGCATACAGCGACCCGATGAACTGCATCAAGATTGCCTTTTCGGTCGGGCCTGCAGCTGCGGCCAGCTGCAGCGCCTCGATCAACAGGACTACGGGACTGAACACGTTGCGCACGATCTGCCGGCGCCGGCCTTCGTCCAGCATGTCCAGCGGCAGAACCCTCATGTTTGTATCGATCACGGCCAGCGCGTCGGCAGGCTGCGGGATGTCTGAAGTCGAATAGCTCATGGTGTGTACTCCGGTCGTGTTTGTTGGATGTGGTGGCGAGACAGGAAAATCTGCCGGCGTTCGCCGCGGTCGGTCAGGATCACGCGGCCGACAGTCTCCGACTGCCGCCACGCTGCCGAAACCCTGCGCGCCAGGCCGGCCGCCTCGCTGCGTCGCGAGTAGTTCCCCTCCGGATCGGCTTGGTATTCACGGAGGATCGCGTCGAGACGTCGCGCTTGTGTCCGTGCGCGCCTACTGGCCTGGCGCGCGAAGCCCATCAATACGGTTTTCATGAATTAACCCCTGTCGTTTCTAAGAGATCAACACGCAAAAGGGGAGGAACCGCTGTTCCTCCCCTGCCCCGTTATGCCTTCAGTTTCCGCATCCCTTCAGCCAGCAGCCACAGAGCCCGGTTAAGCTTGATGTCCTGGTCGATGCCGGTAATCGGGCGCGTGGTCATGCGGCGGCCGTTGGCGGTGCGGCCATGCACCCCCCCCTTCGTCATCCGCTCCTGAACACGGTTGAAGGTGCGCCATAAGTCGTTGCCGACATCATCGCGACGCTGCGGTGCGAGGATCTGATCCTCGGTGATCGGGGCTGCGCCTGCCTCCAGGTCGTACTTTAGGGCCAGCGCGGACTGTGCGAACAGCAGCTGCTCGCGCGCGTCCAGGGGCAGCGACTTCATGCCGTCGACCTGGCCATTAATCAGCTCGAAGTCTTCAACCACGCGGAACGCGCCCTCGATCACGTTGTCCACGATGTTGCCTTTGTGGTGTACACGAACATCGTTGATCGCCTCACCCCACACCATGCCGTTCGTGCACACGTCGCGGAAGTAGCCCGACAGCATCTGGTAGCTGCTCGTCCCATCATGGCTGTTGAGCAGGATAATTTCGTTTGCCTCGCCAGCGCTGATTTGATTGGCGTGGCGCAGACGCACAAGATGCTTGGTGAATTCGCGTTTGCCTTCATTCCGGCACTTCGCCTGGCAGGCCATGAAGGGCATAAAACCTTCGTTGCGCAATTTGTCCAGGACTTCAATCGTCGGAATATAGGTATAACGCTCGGAACGGCTGCCGTGTTTCTCCTCCGCGAAAATCGAAGGTGCGACCTTTCTGATTTGCTCATTCGTCAGCGGGATGTGCGAACGAATCGAAGTGTGGTTAAGACCGAATTTACTTGCGAGTTTCATGGTAAATCTCCTTTACCTTACGTTGATAAAAGTGCTGTTATGTTTTTGGTAGATCGTTCGTCTACCTTGATTCCAGTATAGAACAGCCAATATATCATGTCAAGCGAATTCGCTTGACAAAAGATTGAGCTAATTGGCCCTATTGATTGATAAAACCTATTGAAAAATGTTGTGCTGTGGATAGGGATTAGCTGGGGGAACGGGCCGATATTCTTCGGGGATGTCGTTATCCTCGACACCTCGGGCCTTCGCCTGGTTGTAGTAGCCAAGTGGGTGCTGATCGCACATCGGATGATTGCTCTTGTGCGGATACGACATGCCGGTCTTTGGGTTAATAGGGCCGCCGCAGTAACACAGATTGCGCTTGTTATAAGCACGGCTTTCGATGCGCCAACCAGCTGCCATCTTGCAGCTATCGCATTTTGGAATAATTTTATAATCGAACGGATGAGTTTTAGTAACCCGGCGATGGCGGCATTTACTATTACAGCAGCGAACCGAATATGTCGTCATAACAACCTCCGAATGTCTATTATCCCGAGCCGTATATTTATTATATAAGATAATCGGCGAATAATATTGACTCTAATCGAAAGTTATAATAATTTCTATAATATAATATTTAAACTCTTCTATATCCTTCTTATTCCTCCCGGATCAGAAATACGCCTGACGAACGCTTATGTGGATCGCTAACCACAAATACGCTACCATGATCTCTGTCAAGCGATTTAGATTGACAATAAAACGTGGGTATCCTATACTGGAACCAAGGTAGATAAACAATCCGCCTGAAAGAAAAGGTAAAGCGAAAGACAAGGAATCCGGCCTGGCGGTCCCAGGACACTAAATCAGGAGTCAATCATGGCATCGGTTAATAAAGTCATCATCGTCGGCAACCTGGGGCGCGATCCTGAAGTCCGCTACCTGCCAAGCGGCGACGCAATCGCCAATATCGCGGTGGCCACCACGTACAAGTCGAAAGACCGCACCACTGGCGAGACGAAAGAGCTAACCGAGTGGCACCGAATCGCTTTCTTCGGCCGCCTGGCTGAAATCGTCGGCCAATATCTGAAAAAGGGCTCGTCGGTTTATGTCGAAGGCCGCCTGCAAACCCGCAAATACACGGACAAGGACGGTATCGAGCGTTACGCTACCGACATCATTGCGGAAAATATGCAAATGCTGGGCGGACGTTTGCAGGATGCCGGCGATCAGGGCGCTTCCGGCCAAGAAAGTGCTCCCAGCCAATCGAGCGCTCCCAGCCAATCGAGCGCTCCAGCTCCGCGCCAGGCGCCGCCAGCAAGAGCGCCACGCCGGCAACCGAAACCAAAACCAGCGCCGAACTTCGCAGAAATGGACGACGAAATTCCGTTCTGAGTCAGGTAGGCGGTCTTGGGCGCCAGCTGACCCAAGACCGCGTCGGCATCGCCTCCAGGTTCTGCCTGCAACCACTCGGCAGCGCTGCCGCCAGGCCCGTGACTGCTGAACCCCTCTCCCTGGAGGCCAGCCCTACAGGCCGTTGATCTGACGGCAGGGGCGATTCGAGTCCGAGGACCGAAGCCGAAGGCGAGGGAGCGAGGATGGCCCGTTAGGGCCACCCCTGCGTATCACCGGCGCTCCTCCAGAGCGCCCGGCCCTCGACAGCAGCATCGCCATGTAGGAATATTGTCAATATTGTCGTGAAATGAATTCGACAAAATGAGCTACAGCGTTAAGTGCAGTCCGTCCGAAACGTCTTTGACACGCGCGCCGAGGCGCCAGGGAGTGAACCGATGAGTACGATGAGCGTTGCAATAACCGAACAGAAGCTGCTTGAACAGGCCGCCAAGCGCGCCGGTTTCGACTACCTGATGTACGTTCCCGAATCGTGGCCGCACCCAAGCGGCCTGCTGTATTCACGTCCAAACGCGCGCGTACGTGTCTGGAATCCCTGCGACAACGACGGCGACCTGCTTTACCTGGCGGCGGCGGTGCCGAACGTCGATCTTCAGCGCATCA
Organism: uncultured Oxalobacteraceae bacterium; assembly: GCA_965650445.1. GTDB lineage: Bacteria > Pseudomonadota > Gammaproteobacteria > Burkholderiales > Burkholderiaceae_D > Telluria_A. The sequence continues at coordinate 22,556 of CBFGOU010000002.1, forward strand.
TTACCGACGCATCGCAGCTCGATGGCGACCCAGCGACGCGGCTTGAATACGTGCGCCGGACTTTCGTGCGTGCCGTGGTCGACCAAGGTACGGCAGCTGAACAGACCGCCGCCAATCCGGCCCCGGCCGCCGCTCCAGCCGGGCCCGTGAGCGAGATGGCCAGCCAACCGCAGGCGCCGGCCACTTGGTGGCAGCGCTTGACCACCACCAGCTGGTGGCAGCGCGTTACCAGCTTCAGTCGGTGACGCGCCCTGCCCGTTACAGGACCAGCTCGGGTCGTAGCTCTGGTATGGCGCCTGGGACCACGACCGGTTGCGCAGTGTGACGTTGGGTCCGCGTCGACCACGTCGCCGCGGACGCGATGGTCATAGGCAGGAATAACTTTTCTTCCCGGACTGGCCCACGGCGCTTCACGAAACCTATCTCAATGCCGCCGGCCGCCGGCCGCAGGCTCAGGCGCAGCGGTGCCGGCGACGCATCTTGGACGGCCGCGAGTGGCCTGAACAAAAAGAACAGCGTATCGCCGTGCTGCGCCGCCAGGTGCAGCCGGCGCAGGCTTTCCGGTCGGATGTGTTTTTGCCAGAGCAAGACGGCTCCTACGCTCCCGCTGCGTAACATTTGCTCGGTGGCCCATAGCGTGTCGCCGGTTCGCTCACTCCGAATCCAGATGACGTCTGGCGGTGCCAATCCAAGCGCTGCCAATGCCAGCGCCTGGGGCTGGTTCGGCGGCGCTACCAGAACGACTCGTCGGCCGGCGACGCCGGCCAAGGCCGGGGCGAGCAGGCGCAGCTCGCCAATACCTGGCTGCTGCAGGAGTAGTTCGGTCAAGGTGCCCTCGGGCCAGCCGCCGCCAGGCAGCTGGCCCGACAGGCTCGGGTGCCCTGTTTCACGACAGCGTGTGTGCGCCCGGGCCAGCTGGGACGCACGCCAGAGCGATGGGTGCAGCGCCTCGATGGCGGCCGACGATGGAGAGTCCATGAAATCACGCACGATAACTGTATATACGTACAGTATCCGATCATGCGTAATTGGGCAAGGGTGTCGATCGGTGCGCCAGCATTGTTAGCGTGCATAAACACCGCGCTACTTCCCGTGGGGCTGATTACTTAACACATATATTTGTTAAGTAATCGGCCCTACGCTACCCTGCATCGTGGGGTTGGGTTCGGGTTGGATTTTCGCCGTTTGGCAAGTGGTGGCCCTGAGGGGTGGCCGCCTTGGCGGCCAGTCGCGCAGCGACCGAGCGCGACTGCGCGAGCCTTGAAGGGGCATCCCGGTTTTCGTGGACGCGGTTTTTCGCGTCCGCGAAAATGCCCCAGCCCTTGACGTTAGGGCCGTGCCTTCCCTACGCGATTTGCGCGATGTAGGTGGCTAGACCAACACCCAACGCGAAGCAAACGGCGATAGTCCAGAAGCGCAGCGGCCGTGCTCGGTAGAGCGCGCCTAGCTCACCATTGCATGACCAAACAAAGCCGCAGCCTGCCAGGAAGGAGGTCAAGGCGATCAAGACGAGATATGCTGTAGACACGTTATGCACCCTTGTCACTAGGCTGTTGTCGGCGTTGCCGGCGCTATAGCCTCATAGGCTTTATGTTGCTCTTGGAAGGCCAGCCAGCCTTGTGCTGTAAAGTGCAGCGCCTTGCCGTCTATAGCCAACGTCGGGTTAATCACCAACACAGCACGACATGCCTCATGGAAAGCAGGCGCGTTGTCCCCCTCAATGCTGACCAGCGACAGTTCTCTCATCCACATCTGGCCAATAGTTTCATTCGATTTCATCATACGATTTTCCTTTCAGTGGACCATGTGGCCAACTACGGTCCCCACCAAGATTGCGCCGGGCACACAGAGCGCCACCACACCCCAAACAGCCACGAATGCTTTGCGTTCCGCGGTGGTGTTCCCTGGTGCGAAGAAAAACGACACGACGCGCAGCGTTTTCGCCCATGCCGCGATATAGCTCCTAAACGTCGAGCGACCATCACTTGCGGATAGTATGAATACTCCGAACTGGATCAATGCAAGTATCGAGAGCAAGCCACACGCGAAGTTCTTCAGTTCTTCCATCATGATAACTTCCTAGAAATAGTTTATACCGATTTCCTTGCTGCCCTACGCTGCTACGCAGACACCGGTATTAGTTGTCGCGTAGCGCTTTTAGATAGCGTCGACAGGTGCCGACACTACAGCCTCACCAGCCTTATGCACCCGCCAAACAAGCTTCACCAGTGGCTTAGAACAGCCAGCAAGCCTCGCCGTATCCGCGATGCTATGGCTGGCCTTCCTTAGCGCCACAATGCGCGCGTGAAGCGTTTTATTGGCCTTACGACCGCCTTTGTACTTGCCACTGGCCTTGGCCAGCTCGATACCTTCCCGCTGCCGTCGCCGCATAATCTCGTAATTGTCTCTGGCCTGGTACAGGACGATCCGGAGCAGCATTTCCTGCATGGCCTCAAAAACGATCTTGGATACCCCCTGCGCGCTGTTCACCAGATCGGACAGGTCGATCAGTCCAGGCATGGCCAGCCGCGCGCCGGCATCCCGGATGCGCTTGATAAGCGCCTCGGCTTCTGGCAACGGCAAGCGCGTGATCCGGTCCATATTCTCGGCGATGACGACATCTCCCGGCCGGAGGTCCGATATCATGCGCTGCAGCTCTGCCCGGTCAGCGCGAGCGCCGGAAGCCTTCTCCCGATATACGCCGGCAATGTAATAGCCCTCCGCGGCTGCAGCAGCCTCGATGCTGGCCTGACGCGCCAGGTCCTGATCGTCGGTGCTGACTCGAAGATAGATGCGGGCGACTTTCATTTCACGCGGCGCAGGTGGACCCTGCCCTTCTCTGGTGATGGAGCAGGTGGAAAAGGTTGTACAGAAGACCGACGTCGGACGAACCAAGCAATTGCCACCCACACGACGTAGACAACGGCCAGGCCAAAACCAGCCATACGAAAGAAGGGCGTAGCAGTCGGCCAAGCGCGCCAAAGGGCGACGGCGAAACTTCCGACAACAAACAGCACGGAGATAGCAGCTGCAGCGACGCGCATCCACCAATTAGGTTGCCGATTCATTAGCAATCTCTCCCGATTCAAAACAGTTAGCAAGAGCAGGTTTTTCGCCTCCGCGAAAACAAATCTTCAACCCGCACGCCGGAAGCGGCTTACCATGCCTAAATACGACTTGGAGTGATGCTTCGCTTTATTGCAATCACAGCATATTGTCTGACCATTTTCATAAGTCGTCTTGCCACCATCCTCCCAAGCAAGGATGTGATCGCACTCCAAATGTAACCCAGCCAGAAGCAGGGCGGCGCGATTTCGTAAGCATACCTGGCATGTGTAATTATCGCGAGCAAAGATAATAGCCCTTAACGCTGACGGATACTTTCTCGACGCATACACGCGAGCGCGAACCTCGGCAATCCTTTCGCGCAGTCGAAATTCCTCCCGGTCAATCTCCTGTCGTTCGTGATTTAAGACCTCCAGCCGCTTCTTGAAATAGCGTGGAATTTGCACATTCCGAAACGATCCAATGTTGTAGCAGTCAGACTCGTCACGGTCTTCTTCCAGGCCAACATACAATCTGGCTGATTCACGTGTTAGCTCATCCACTGTTGTGGAACGAGGATTATGAAGTTGTCGCCAAGCCCATTTAAAAGCGGCTTGCAATTCCTGGTCCGCACTAAGATCACGCCTCTTCGAGGCATAGTTGATTTTGTGGTGAATGTTCTCTGCCGCAACGATTACACCGACACGCATCCCGAGGTAAATCAATTCCATCGGAGTTGATTGCTTCATGACATCTCGAAAAGCGTTACTAAGGTGCCGAGGTAATCCCATGTTTCACTCCTGCGCTAAGCTGTCTCGGGTCGAGCTAGAACCTGTATCCTAGTGCGACGTTTACCAGAATCGGGTTAACCGATACGTCGACCGCCTGCCCTGTTGAAAGGTGCGCGGTGGTCTTAACTCGCATAGGTACAACGGACCCGTCGATGAACCAGCAGCCGGTCAAGGCGTATGTAGCGCCGAGTTGCGCCACCATGCCCCAAGCGTTGTTGATGGAAGCGGTCGTATGGCCGCTCGGATTAGTCAACATACTTAGAATCGGCGTTGTCGTTACACTGTTGTACTTCGTGTAACTCGCCCCTATTCCGAGATAGGGACGGAAAGCGGTATCGGGCTGGCCCAGTCGGTACTGGAACATAAGGATCGGAGAATACACCTTGGCATCGGCAATCTTGCCGGCCGCCGCTATGCTGCCCCGGCCCTCGATGTCCAACTTAGGCGGAAAGCCAAACGCCAGTTCCGCCGAGGCATGTTCGCTGAACATGTAGGAGCCGCTGGCGAAAACCGCGCCGCCGTTGCCGACGTCCACCTTACCATTCGGCACGCCCGTGATATCGCCGCTTTTAACCTGCGGGAAGAAATGGTTGTACCCTCCTTTCGCGCTCCAAGTGCCGGTGGTTTGGGCCGATGCGTTGCCAGCCAAAGCCAGTACGCTAACAATTGCCAATTTGGTATACATCATCATCATCCCTTCATCGTCAAGAGGCATTCCCCCACGGAATGCCTGAGACATAATGATATCTCAGCAATCTTTCAAGTTTGACATGCCGCAAAGTATCGTGCGCTGTTTGGTTGTAAGAAATTCGATGGATATTGTTGGTACACCCACATTAACCACCCGATCTAGCTTGGCTAAAAACCGACTTTAGCAAGTCTAATTGACCACCCTATTTTTAGCCACCCTGTTTGACCAGTTCGTTAGCAATTCAGCCGTTTCCTACGCCTGCTTGCCCTTACGATCAGAGAAGCGCCCGATCACTTCGAGTTGGCTTGTCACCTGGGCGCGCAGTGCATCCCGTTCGCTGGTCACGGTATCGCGCTGCGCTGTGGTTGCGGTCAGCTGGTCGCGCACGCCCGCCAGATCGGCGCGCGCGCCGTCGCGCTCCTGAGCCATAGCGGCCACCTGGTTGCGTGTGCTATCGAACTCGGCGCGCAGCGTGGCCAGCTCGCCCTTGACTGTGGCGTGGTTCTCGGCAGCAGCGGCCAGCGTTTTCTGCAGCTGGTCGCGCTCGGCGGTGATCGTTGCGATTTCCCCCTGGGCCTTGGCGAGGTCGAGCTTTACCGCAGCCCCGCGCTCCAGCGCGGCGTGCAGCTCGGCGTCCTTGCTTTCCAGCTTCGCCCGGATGGCCGACACCTCCGCGTGAGCTGTGGTCAATGCATCGGCCTGGGCCGTCATCTGGCGCCCGAAATCTGCCGCCATGCGGTCTATGTCGGTTGAGTGTGCCTTGCGGGCGCGCTCCTGCTCCGCGTGGACGCGTTCAAGCTCGGCGGCCTGCGCCTCGATCTGTTTGGTCATCTGCTCGATGGTGGCTTTCAGCGCCGCCTCAGTGCTGAGCGCCAAGGCGACAGCCTGACGCAGAGAAGTGCTCTCAGTTTCCAGCTCGCCCAGCTTCGTGCGTGCACTGGTCAGGTCGTCCACCGAATCGCCCAGCTCACCCAAGACCTTGTCACGTTCGGCATCCGCTGCCTGCACGCGCTGGTTTGCCTCCTCCGTTACGACTTCGATTTTCCGCTGGGCTTCGGCGTGGCATACCTGCCAGATCGCGAACGCCGCTTGTGTGCCGGCATCCGTCACGTTTGCCGGCACCTCGACCGCTGCGACGGCCACCGGCGCCGAAATGCTCTGTAGCGCCCTCCACTCGCGCAGGTAACCGGCAATTGTCGTCATGCTTCCACCCAACGTCTCAAGCAATTTTCGGTTGGTCGGCTCTATACCTGCTTCCTTCAATCGCTCGCACTCGGCAAAGACCATTTCCCGCGTCACAACGGCTTTCTCTCTCACAGCAGCAGACATAGTTTCCTCCACGATAAAATAATAGATAACGGACAATGGATAACGGATAACGAATAACGAATAACGGATAACAAATAACAAGTAACGGATAACGATATCGTAACACCGTTACTGTGCTTCGGCAAGCACTTTGCGCAAACTCAGGTAGTCCTGGCCCGCGCGCGAATATTCATAAAGGTTTATGATTTAACCCGCGCGTGGCGCTCCGCCTGGTCGAGCGGGTGAATTACGGTAATCCCGAACGCAGCGCTTGATTGGACGCAAGTCCAAGCTGCGCCGGCACATGCGGCGCCCGTGCTAAAATTCATAATCCTTTATGATTATCCGCGCGCGCGTGACCGACAAATCGCGCGCCAACATGAGAGAATCCCAAATAACATGGCGTTACACAGTCGTTACACTGACGGGCTAGCAAACGAGGAGCGCGTTATGATTACATTCAGGCGCGAGGACTTGCTGTGGAAGACAGCGGCCACGCTGACGGCGCCCAACGGGCGCCAGGTACACGGCCTGCCGATCCGGCAAGCCGAGTACGCTATCGGGCCAACGATCTTGGACATGATGGTTCGCCAGGTGATCCCGGTGACGCCCGAGATGAGGAAGCGATACGCCCTCCCCCGCCACGTGGACGAAGCCGCCTTTTGGGTGCGGCGGCCGACGTCATCGCTGTGGCCAAGCCAGCAGCGTGCGAGGCCGAAGCAACAGGTCAAACAAGGCTCCAAGGTGCCTGACCACCCTTTTCAACCCGGCCTTGTGTCCGGTGGCCGCTTCGTTAAAGACGAAGACGAATTCGTCCTAGTCGAGAAGCGGACTACCGTTAGCATCAGCGCGCTAGCGCTCAAGCTGGCCGTTGGCATGACAGGCGGGCTCGGCAGCGCGTATACCCGCATCAGCGCGTTGTCGGTCCAGGCGTGGACTACCGACTTGCTGCGCGCACGCGCGTTGTGGCAACGGATCGTCGCCAGCGACAAGCCACTGTTTGAGGACGACACAATAGCCGCGTTGCGCCCTGTCTGCAGCGTGTCGCAAGAAGTCGAGCGCCTGGTGATGCGGCAAGCCTGCAGCTGGCTAGGCGTTGATCCCGACCTCGATTGCAGCAGGCCGCGCGGACGGCCGCGTGAGGCCAGCACAGAAGCCGGCAAGATTGTAGGTGTGACGGTCACGGCCGACGAACAATTGTACGGCGAACTACTGGAAGATTTCTATGGGATCAAGGCCGGCACAAGCCTGTCCGACCTTGACCGGACTACGCTGGTTGAATTGTTGGGCGCTCTCCGGCTCGGGCACTTCGAGCACGATGCCGACCTGGTCGAAGCCTTCCTTGATGTAGCAGCACCTAGTTGGCGCGAGCAGGCGGCCTCAGGCGCGGCCGGTAGCAACGGCGAGTATGCCGGCGACTATGATCCTTACGAAATCCTGGGCGTCGAGAAGGATGCGCCGCTGGAAGACATTACCAAGGCGTATCGGCGGACGATGCAGAAAGTTCACCCTGATACATCGCAGCTGGGCCGAGGGCTTGCACAGATCGTCTCAGAGGCCTATCGGAAAATTCGACAAATACGAGGTCAACATGAAGAAGCCTAATCCGCGGGGTTCGATTACGCCGGCCTCACCGAAAACGTCCACCAGTCTCGCGCGCATCCGTAGCGCCAAGCTGGCCAAGCCACTCGCGGGCGAGAGGCCGGCGCGCGATAGCCTGGTCGCGGCTGCCCTTACACCAACACGCCGGCCGCGCCTAATTTTCGCCTTCGACGCAACGGCCAGTCGCGAGCCGGCGTGGGACGTGGCACGACAAGTTACGGACAGCCTTTTTCGCATGGTGCCCGGCGAACTGGATGTCGCGTTGGCCGTGCACGGCGCCGGCACCGTGCACACGTTTACGCCCTTTTCGCCCGACCCGCATTCGCTGCGAGACGCTGCGGCATCGGTGCAGTGCCAGGCGGGGATGACGGCGCTCGTCGAGTTGATGGATCAAGTACTCGAGAAGCCAGCGGTCAAGGTCATGCTGTATATCGGTGACTGCTTCGAGGAAAGCCGGGAAGCGGCCTATGCCCGCGCCGACAGCTTCAAGGCACGCGGCATCAAGGCGATCATGCTGCACGACAGCACCACCGGGGATGCGGAGGCGCGCAGCGTGTTCGATGAAATTGCCCGCAGGACCGGCGGGGTCTGTGTGGATCTGCACGGCGCTGGCGGCACGGCCGGTTCGGCCGGCGAGCTGCGCGAGTTGCTGGAGGCAGTCGCAGTCCTGGCAACAGGTGGTATCAAACTGCTTGAGCAAAAGAAAGCAGGGCTTCCAGGCGCCCAGCGGCTTCTGCCCTATCTGAAATAGCAGTCGCTCCGCTGGAGACATACTGCCCAGCGTGTTATACTCAAACCGTTAAGCGATGGATTTCATCCGTGGCTTACGTTGATATTTCGGCCCGGTCTTGCGCGAGCGACCGGGCTTTTTTCTTCAGAGCACAGTGCTCGCGGTAGAAATGCCGGCCGCCGTTGCCGCCGTTTTAACGTCAGCGCGCAGCCTGGCCAGCACCTGCTCAGGGGCCACAACGGTGGCCACTCGCCAGCCGGGCGGCAAAGCTGCTTCGGTCAATTCAGCTTCGTACCGCTTGGCTGCCTGGTAGTTCTGTAGCGTCTCCCACAGCTTGTTAACACAAATGCCCACAGCCTGCCGGCTCCAATCGAAACGAATAGCGACATCGGTTGGTCTTTCGCCATCAACCAACACGGCACGCGCAGCAGCTACCCGATCCGGCGCCAGATGCTGGACCAGAGGTACACATGCTTGAAACTCGGCGGGGGACATCCGCCGATTAAGGGTTTTAGGCATACATCATCACTTTCATCGGGTCAACACAGCCCCGAGCATCACACCGCCTAAAATGGTCGTGAGCGCGGCATTGGCAACGTCCGCTTTTGCATCCGCTTGCGCATCAGCCCGCATCTGGTTCAGCATGCGCGTCAGTCCGTCCCGCAAGATCACGTTTTGCTCTTGCAGCAGCCCGATCTGCATCGCCATAAGCCGATCCGCGCCGCTCGGCTGCTCGATGCCGGCGGCCTGGCAAATGGCGTCGATCCGTTCACGGAGATTCACTTTTTGCGCCTCATCACGCACGGTTTCGAGGAATTCAAGCATTTGGCCGCGAGTCGGTTCAGTTGCCATAAACGTTGCAAAGCGCTGCTGCAACTGAGGCGAATCCCCAATGATCTCATGCGCCCGTGCGATCTGATCAGCGCCGGCCGGCCTTGCCGCAAGTTGTTCGAGATGCATCATACCTTCCCCATAGTAGGACCAGCGGCCCTGAAAGGCCGCTGGCATTCCGATCAGGCTTTAGCCAAGCTGAGGATGCGGATTACATCGAATGGCTGGACCGTCCAGATCGAACCGTGCAGGAAGGCCATCATCGCGAAAGCACCGGCCCCATCAGCGGCAAAAGTCCCTTTGCGCAAGCCCTGCATAATCTCACGCGGAACCTCACCCAAGGCGGCATTGCGGCCGGCCTCATAATGCTCACGCAGCATCGACTCGATGGCCGCGCGATCGCCAGCTTCCAGCACGCCGACAAACATCTTCGGGTTGGTGCCGTTCTCGAAGATCAAGCCATATGCTCGATCCAGCGTTTCCTTCGGGCTCACCGTGGCCGGTGGCACTTCGGGCGCTGGACCAGCCGCGGCTTCCGGCGCGTGGCCGACTTTCACTGCAGTCGATGATGTCGGCAGCGGCCAAGCGCTAGCTGGCCTAATTTTCGCGGACGCGAAATCATCCGGCGCCTGAGCTGCCGGCGGCGTGACCGTTGGCGCGCGCGCCGCCGTAGTTACCGGTGCCAGCAGCTTCGCCTTGGGCGGCTTAACCTTGTCCTTGACGGTCTTCGCAGTCACACGGGCATCAACCTTGCCGCGTGTCTCTTTAAGCTGGTCGACCAGCTGCGCGGCCTCGACCACGTTGATCTTTTCGACTGCTTTGACTAAGCCGATAACTTCAAGGTCTGCGCTAATATTCTCTGCGAGAAGACGTCGGGCCTGTTCCGATAAAGTCAGCAGGCCAAGCATTTTAGAGACCCAGGACCGCCCCTTGTTGTGCTTTGCCATGACCGCCTCGACATCGCCATTGGCTGCGTCCAAGTCCTTCTGAACCTTCTTCGCTTCTTCCACCTGAGTAAAATTCTTACGGTGGATGTTTTCGGCAAACTGGATATCCTCCTTCTCTGCATCCGTCATTTCCTTGATGAGAAAAGGCCCCTCGTCTTCGCCGGCACGAATACCACCCAAGATACGCCGTCCACCAGCTACCAACTCGTAGGGTATCGGCCCAGGGATTGGACGCACCAACATCGATTGCAAGTAACCATGCTGCTTAATACTGCCGCCCATTTCATCGAGCGTACTGCTCTCGTCCTCCATTTCCTGACGAAGCTGCTCCGAAATCTTGACGTCACTGAATTTCAGGACCGCCATCTGATATCCACGGCCAACCGCGAACATCTCTTCAAAGCCAGCGCCGAGCGCGTCACCAAAATCGTAAACTTGTGCACTCATCGCTTAACCCTCCAAACTCGTCAACACATGCCCACACGCATTCGTCCACTGCACCGCAGCTTCCTTATGCGACTTCGTCTTTGCATCATGCCAGACGGCACGACGCGTGTTGATCGCGCGTGATACCGGTACGCGATGGGCCAGCATGTACGGCCATATCGCCGGCCCGAACTGTGAATGCCCGCGCAGCTGCTGCAGCGCATCGAGCTCCATCTTGTCACGGGTATCAACAAGCGACGGAATCATGCCGAGCAACCGCAACTTCGGATTAAAGCCCCGCGTCCGGATCTGTGCCATAAACCGCCAAAGCTGAGCTAACCCATCCGTGTCATACAAACCAACCTTCAACGGACACACCACAGCATCGGCGGCGGTGAGCGCGGCCTTCAAAAATTGCCCAATCGAACCCGGCGTGTCATACACACCGACATCGAACTGATCCGCGAACTGCCGCAAGATACGGGCCGGCCGCTTCGTGAACTCATCCGGCATCCCCTCCAGCTTCAGCAGCGCGTCAAAATGGTCCGGATCAACCCGGATAATCGCCAAGCCAGGCTCAAGATATTCAAGCTCTGCGCCCGCAAGTTCATCCACGCTTCCGAACAAATCCAACGTCGTAATGTACCGCTTTGATGGATCAGCTGTGCGCGGATGTGCCTTCGACAAACTACCCTGCTTATCGAAATCAACTAGCAGAGTGCGTTTTTTCGCCTCTACGGATTTACGTCCAAGATTCGCGGAAAATGCAGTCTTGCCGTTACCTCCTTTGGGGCTCGCTACGGCTGCAGCTTTCATACTCATAATGACCTCGCATTGGTTACGTTGATATGTACTTCGTAGTTTTATTTCTAAGGAACAAGCACAAATCGCTCCTTAGTTACAGCACCGCAGTCCGCCATTACAGGCAACTGCTACCGCTTTCTAGCGGCTTATTTCTTTGATTACCATGTAACCATTATAGGCAAGCCATCGATCTTTGTCAAGCGATTTCGATTGACAAGGTACTTTTTTTTCAGTCAGCATATCCACCGGATCATCCTTGCCGTTGCAATTGAACAACCCACTCCCCTCCTGTAGACGCCCTGTTGTAGTGTAAGAGGAACCTTAGGGGGCGCGCTAGCGGGCCGCGCTTTTCAGCGGCCTGCCGCCCGCATAGGGCGGCACCCCGGCCACACGGCGCTCCTCCAGAGCGCCCGGCCTGCTGCTGCAAAAGGGGAAAACCATTTTCGCGGAGGCGAAAATAACGCATGGTCCTAATCCATCCGTCGTAGCTTGCACCGCTGTCAATCTCGGACAAGCCAACGGTCCACCCTGCCCGGCGCTCCCGCTTGGGTTCCGCACCGATTTTCCTTCGGAAAACCGGCACGGCTGCATTACGCCTGGGGAACCCAGGAAAAACAAAAATCGAACACCCCCGTGACGCTTCTGCCGGTTTCCACGCTTGCTGAGCGTACAACTTTCCCTGGTCGTATACAAGGCACACGGACCTTGAACGTGCGGTTCGTTACCCCCTTCGAAAAAAAAGGTGCGCAGATATTCAGGCAATGAATACCGGCTACCGCCGGCAGGGCTACCGCCCACTATACAAGGCACACGGACTGTGAACATACCGGCGCTGGCTCTGGAGTTTTCAGATATTTGCTGACCGAACCGAGCGAAACTTTCATGGCTTCGGCGATCTCGCGTTGCGTCAGCCCTTGCCGGCGTAAGGTGTGCGCCTGCAGGCGCTTTTCGTCCGCAGTTGCTATGTACTGGTCTCTGGGAACGGCGCCGGCGGCCGCGCGGCGTCGGCGTTCGCTTTCGCGGTTTCGTTCCCGCTTGCGATCCGCAGCAAGGTCTTCCGGAATGATGGCGCGGAGGTTCGGTAATAGCTCATCGGGGATCAGCGGGGCCAGCTGCTCGTAGAGCGTTTCACGCTTGTAGCGGTAGCGTTGTTCGCGTCCCTGTTCCGTGGTGCCAACAGCGCGTCGCAAGACACTGCTGCAATAGCTGCGTGCTTCGGCGGCGGATAGGCTCGGTGTGAGCTGCCTGGCCACGGCCTCAACCTCGGCGTCCAGCGACTCGGATAGCGTGAACCAGCTCAGGGCGTTGGCCATGTGGAACAAAACGGTGTCGCGGTGGCCATCCTCGATGGGAACGCCTGGCCAGCGGTGCGCTACGATAGCGTGCAGGTCACGGTAGACGAGTGCCCAGCGGTCGTAGATGCTGCCGTAGGGTTTGCCCTGGGTGATGGGCACGATGTGGTCCAGCTGCCGCGCAGCGCGCAAGGCACGAAGGTCACGGATCTCGGCGCGGGTCTTCACCAGGATCTGATCGGCCAGCCAGTCGAAGTCGTACCGGATCGGGTGGATCGGCTCGGCGGTGACGCGGAAGCCGTCGGCCTTGCTGTTCACGGTGCCCACCACGCGCAGCACACGGGTTGCGTCAGCGCTCATGCGGTCGCCGCTGCACAGTTTGACAAGGCGACGTTGACACGCCTGCCAGCGCGGCAGCGCGCGGCCATCAGTGCGCTTTATCAACCAATATAAGTGGGCGCCGCGGCCGGTGTAGATGATTGCGTTCGGTTCAGGAATACCGGCCGCTTCGAGCGCGGCCAGCGCGAATTCGACCTGGCGGTGCATGTCCTCGCCCTTGTGGGCGTCGAGGTCGACGAACAGGGCGTTGAACGCCGCCATGTTCTTGATGAGCCGCCAGTTGAAGAACTCGTTGGGCGTGACGTAGATATCCGGCTGGTCGACCCAGCGCGATAGCGCGTCTCGCGCGACCTCGCGGTTGAGGACGTGCCAGTTCTTCGCCTGTTTCGGCGTGTACGCGATAAGCTCGCGCTCCTGGTGCGGAGCAACCAAGTCGTAATGGTCTGCCGGCAGGCGCAGGGCCAGCCTTAACTGTTGCATTCCATACATTCCTTATGTGTGCGTGCGCAACACCATCACCGGAAACGAGTCCGAACGAAGGCTTTGCGCGCACGCGCCGCTTGCAAGACGGTAGGGGAATGTTTAGAATGGAAACCAATAAGCGTCGTCCAAGTCGCTTTCTTTGGGGTCTCCGCTCTAAGCAGCCCTAACGCAAGTTGTAATTTCCCAAAACCCTCATGCTTCCAACATGGGGGTTTTGTCTTTTAAGCAAGGCTCAACTGGCTTCCAACCATGTTGAGACCTTTGCGCACTTCTTCCGCAGTTACTAAGTCACCGGACTTCTCCTTTGCTCGTACTGCTTCGGGCAAATAAATCTCTTCCTGCCTTTTCAGCTCGGTCATGATGGCTTGAATCATGTAGAACGTCTTGGTGCGGCCAGTCACCTCAGCCAGTCGATCTAGTCGCTGGTCGATTTCTGGCGGCAGTCGCAGAGAGGGCATAATTCACCTAATCCAAATATTGGCGGGATACACGTATCACGCTCGCACAAAAAATGCGATACACGCAACGCATGATATAGAGAAAAAATCTACGTCGCAAGAGTGTTCTTTTTTGCGTGGAAAGAGTTATACACAAGGTTATCAACGGAATCTGTTGATAGATGGCTATTTCGACAACGCACCAGCGGTCATGAGGGGGTGGTCGGCGTGCTACGTCGCCGGGACCGTGGCCTGGGTGTCGTCTCTCCGAGCCAAGCCGAAAGCAGCATGTCGCTGAGCGCACTGTTCGTATTCAACACATCAACGATGGCGTCGAAGGGCGGTATCGCCGCCCATGTAGCGATGCGCGTGCTATGCCTGCCGTCTGTATAAGTGGCGAAGATGCGGCCTCGTTCACAAGTCCAGGTCGTTTTCAATCTGTTGCTCCTTTTAAGTTCCGTGGCGAGCCCTACGGTTGGTCTGACAGTAGTGTCACGACTGAATCCGCGCTAAAAAATTCTGCGCGGAACGGTATATTTTTTTGAATAGCGTCTGTCATTCATCAACATATTGAGATACACTTTATCATAAAATGTATATCAGTTTAACGGTTCAGGAACTACCTTATGCGTGAAAGTGTCAGTGTCGAGACGGCGAAGACTATGGTTCGTAGTAAAGCTGTGCTCAAGGCAATCATCGAATGTTTCGACGGTCGGCGCTGGTCTATCGTGCTGCGTGGCCGGAGTGAAAGTGAATTTGTCGTACGATCAGCGCGGCAAAATCCCAAAGCTTATGCCAAGGTCGAAACGGCACTGGTCGAGATTCACGGCATTGGCCTGCGGCATGTCGAGGTCGACATCACGCAGTGGCGGCCAGAGCGGCCGACGATGTCGGCCGCAAAACCAGTTGAGTGACCGTTATTCTTCGAGGCCCATTTGGGGCGCTACCACCAATCAGACGGAGTTTACAATGAAGCTCGATAAACCGGGCCTACCCCCGGAAAACAACATTTGCGGCCACGACGTCAAACCTTTTGATATGCGAATCATTTACGATTTTTTCATCGAGCGCTATGAGCATCTGGATATGCTGCTGCGTTCGGAGCCGCCGCCGCCTCACAGCAAAGATGAGGTGCAAGCGGAAAAAAGCCGTGTGGAAGCCATCTTGGCAGAGATCAGTGTTCCGTTCGATTATTACCTAACACATATATGTTCTGATTAATGCCGTGCTCGCACGGCGCGTGCTCAAACGGGCGCCGTGCCTCATAATGACACCAAAACAGATTCAGGCTTTTTAGAGGATGATCGACATGAAAATTTCTCGTGCCATGCGGAAACGGTTGACCGCGTTAATCAGCGTGACTAGCTTCATTGTAAGCTTTGCCATTGTGGTGCAAGCTGTGCGCTTCTGCATGGGGCAACTGGGTACACCGCTCATCGAGCTACTAACGTTTGGCAAGGACTTGCCTACAGAAGGCTTTACCCGATGGATGTTTCTAGGCTCCTACTACATGATGGGATTTTGTTTTTGGTGGATTCTTCTGATCATTACTCGTGGTCACGCCAATAGCTTGGCCTACATGGTTAAATTTGGATACGCCCAGTACAAAATCGAAGCCAAAGCGCAACGCGATCACGCTCTACGCGAGGCAAAGCTTGGTGCATACCGTGAGCGACGCCGTGAAAAACGGCTGGCTGCACAACGGTAAGATCGAGAACAGCATGGGCCCAAGTACCTTAGCTTTTCTGCTTCGTTGGCAATTCGTGCCGGCAGTGGGTGGTGTCCTCGCAATGGGGATTGGCGCATATGGCCTGCTTACGTCAGGGTGGAGGGCGCCAGCGGCGTTGAGCTTCACGCCGATATTGGTGAGCCAGTCGGCATCGCTGGCGTTGTTTGTCGTCGGATTGCTTAGCTTGCTTTATGCCTGGCGTAAGGCCAGGGCGTTACGCTTGGGTTCTGGTGGCCGTGGTGTTGGTATAGGGGCGCTTTATTTTGTAGTGTGGGGCGCTGGCGCACTCTATCTTATGCGAGAAACCTTGTTTGGTGACTTGCTATGGCAGGCGATCCGTTATTACGGTTACGGACAATACGTTAATTAGAGATTCGGATAGCGCAGTGCGCCGGTCATAAATGGCTTGCTGAACTTGAATTCGTTGCGCAGTTGGTCGCGTCGTTGCGCAGCCCAATCCGCCAAGGCTTCCAGCCGCTCAGCCGAACAATGCCATTGCGCGTTCGCCTGGCGCTTGGCCACTTCGATCTCTTCCAGGAGCGGCGCCAGTCGTTCCACCAACAGATTTTCCAGCTGGGCCAGACTTGCAGCTCCGACACTTGATTTGTTAGCGGCAGTCCGGCCAGGTGTCGCAAACAGCCTGGCCGTCATCCTGGCGTCAAGCCCCCTGCCGAGGATACGTCGCGCTGTGCCCTGTGCGACAGCTGGCGTGACATCGAGGCCGCTTGCATGCGCGTCTATTAGGCTATTCAATAACAGCCTTCGCTTTTCCCGCTTCACAGCTGCCCCGATGCCGGCGCCGCAACGAGCCGCGGCCGTATGCAGTAGCGTTTGAACCTGGTTGTCATCAGCAGGAAAGCAAGGTCGCCCTTGTGGGGTACGCGCCATCTTCTGCAGATCGTTCGTAAGGCGGTCATACGCTGCCCGTATATCGGGGTTTAAAGTCGAGTGTAGTTTCATGCCAGTGCCGCGTGGGGCTGAGTAGATAAGATATATATATGCTAAGTAGGTGATGCGGTGCTGTCAAGTTGGTCGACGCTTGGTGACACGGCTGAGCCGCGCCTGGCACGCAATGCGATTTGATGGCAAGCCCGGTTTTCGCGTCCGCGAAAAAACAGCATACCAGCCGGCTGGCGTTTCGGGCATGGGTACGATTTGCGTTCTTGATGAAGAAAACGCGCTTTTCGTACCGCGACGGTAAAATGATGTTTCCTGCCAGGAGCGGGCCACCATCAAATACTAAAAACTTATGGCACTTCAGGGACTTAACAAGAAAGAGATCCAAGTGATCGCGGAGACGAATCGCAACAACTTTTCGGTCAAGATTTACTCCGAGGAGCAGGGGCTATGGAAGGTTGACATAACGTTAAGCAACCCTGAGCGGCACTTTCAGGCGTTGACACAGCGCGGTGAACTCAAGACTTGGCGCGAGCTGTCGGGCGCTGTTGGGTATATCCAGGAGACCTGTCCCGACTGTCGGGAGGTAGAAATAGTGGTAGGAAAGTGGAAGTTTTCCAGGACTGACTAGGGACAAGACACCATGAACGACATTTCCATCATCTGCCCACATTGCAGCCACCGATACGACGGCGAGATTTTCGAGCTGCTCGATCACGACGTCTTGCACGATTTTCGGTGTGAACATTGTGCAAGAACATTTGTAGCTTTGATAAAAGAGTGTCTAATCTGCAATGCAGAAAGCGTTTTTACGTGGGCCGATAAGCCGGAACCGGGTGAGTTGATCGGGTTGCTTTGCAGCGCGTGCAAGCGACCATTGGACGGTGAGGACGAGCTCGAGGACTAGCAACAAAGAAGTGTCTCACGAACAAGTAACGGGGTTCTATGGGCAGCAATGACGTTCGACTAGATGTAATGGACACGATCAGTGAGCTTGAGCGCTGCGTGACAGAAGCTGACGCGTTAGACCTGACGGCAGAAATTGTCACCGCACTAGGGGCAAACTGGTTTGTCTATACGACCATGCTTCCGCCCGAACTCAAGAAGACCGACGAGAGCTACCACTACTTCATCGGCTGCAGGCAGGAGCTGTGTGAGATGTATAGCAATCGCATGTGGATGATGAACGACCCATTCATGGACTACGCGCTGTCAAACAGCGCGCCGATACTTCGCTCCAAAATCAAGGCGCTGACGGCTGGCCAGGAAGAGATGCTGCGCTGCGGCGCGGAACACGGCTTCCGTAGCGCCCTGGTGGTGCCAACCCATACCAGTATGGGAAAAAAACGGTTGGGACTGTTGTATATCGGCTCAGAGCTTCCACCGGATGAGGGTGAGCAGTTGCTGTGGCGTAAACGCGTCCAGTTTGGTGCCTTGGGCCATGAGCTACTGCAATGGTGGAACACCAGACTGCGCCGGCAAGCGATGCGGCGGTATAGTCTCTTGCAGGAAGATATTGAACTATTGGAACTCGTACGCAAAGGAAAGGTTGCTTCCGAGATAGCGGCGATTTACGATATGAAGGTTTCAGTGGTGTATCGGAAATGGGAGTCCATCAAGGAAAAGCTGGACGTGGAAAAAATCGACCATGCGGTTGTTGCAGCCGAAGCGATAGGTCTCCTGGAATAAGCCTCGGCCCTGAGTGCTGTCGCTCAGAGCCAAGTGGCGACAACTCTTACCCGAAAGGAACGTCGTGGGCGTTCATAGTACGTCTCTCAAAAACGCGGGCTATCTGCTCGTCATGCTGCCTCAGGTACTTTTTGTCCTGGGCGTCTGCATAGGCTTTCCGTGGTTGTCCGTCCTCTTCTTCTTCCTGATCCTGCCGCTTTTGCGCTATGTGGTCGGGAACGACCTGGCGCCGCCGAACCCGGCAAAGGTTTCATCCCAGCTGCGTACGTATTTCCGCACCCTGCCACGTCTCTACTGCCTGACCTGGGCGTTCGTGTTGCCCTGGTCGGCGTGGGTGCTAGGGAATGTTGCAATGTCGGTCGCGTCGTACGTCGGTTTTGCCCTGTCGCTCTGGACGGTCTTCGCACTGACTACAGCTGTCGCACATGAGCTGGCCCATACGGCCGACAGTGCGTTTGATCGTCGCCTCGGCCGGCTCCTGAATGCCTCAGTCGGCTACTTCCACTTCTCCGAAGAGCACTTCAGTCATCACGAACGCACTGGCCACCACCATGGCGGAGACGTCGCCACGCCCGGCGAGTCGATCTATCGCTACAGCTGGAAACGCTATGTGGGGTCGTTCCGGTCAGCGTTTGAATTCGAGCACAAACGTCTTAGGCGGCATGGCCAAGGCAAGCTGGCGAGTCGGCCGCTGCGCCGCGCGATCGTGCCGGCGCTGATTGCGGTGATGTTCTACAAGCTCGCTGGGACGCTCGGCCTGGGCATGTACCTTTTGGAGGTGGCTGCCGCCGCCTTCGCGGTACAGGGCATCACGTATCTGCAGCATTGGGGCCTTTCCGAGCGGCACACACCGGAACTAGCCGATTTCGGCTTTGCGTGGGAAGACGGCTGCTGGATGCAGGCTTGCGTTACGCTTAACAACGCCTATCATGGCCAACATCACTTGTACGTGCGCAAGCCCTACTACCAGCTGACCATGTCGCGGGGAGCGCTGGTCCTGCCGGCGTCGTACCCAGTCATGTTCCTGGTCGCGCTGGTCCCGTCCTTCTTTACCCGCATCATGCAGAGCCGGCTTACCTTGTGGCAGGAGAATAAAGAGGAACGCGAAGGTATGATGCATCGCGTCGACTGCATCGGCGTGGCCGTGCTTGCACGTCGCGCTGCCGGCCGTGGATAACAGCTGGGGTACGCGAGCCGGCGTTTTCGCCTCCGCGAAAAAAGCCGGCAGCGGATAGATTAGATGTTGGTCTTCAACGACTCTGCCACGGCGCGCAGGCCAGACGGCGAAAGGTCGGCCAGGTGCACCAGCGGCGCCTTGTCGATATCCGGGTAGTTGCGCAGGACCGACCGGCGGTAAGCCGGGTCATAATGCCGTCGCATAAGCCTCTCAAAAAGCTCTGGCATCCGTTTTTGTTCTGCTAGTTCTTCCCACGCCCTGAATTCTTCGCCGCCGATCAGCGGCCGGAGATACGCCAGGCGCGTGAGCATGAAGGCAGGATCTTCTTCGAAGTGCCGGTAGTCCTCGCGCCATAGCAGTACGCGCTGCGCCATGTCGGCCTCGACCTGGTAGGTGATCCCCATTCGCATCGTTGCCAGTAGCGCATCGGGCAGCTGCACGTTGCCGATCTTTTTGCTTTCGGCCTCGACCCACACCGGGCGGGCCGGGTCTAGGCTGGCCAGGTCCTTCAATAGAAGCGAGTCGAAATACTTCTGGCTTGGCTGTTTTGTTCCATCCGGAAGCGCACCCAACACTGACCCACGGTGCGCCGCGATGTCCTCCAGGTCGAGCACCTGTTCGCCGGCCGCGCGCAGCGCGTACAGAAGCCTGGTCTTGCCGCAACCGGTCGAGCCGGTCAGCACGTTATAGCGGTATAGCGCCGGCACGCTGGCCAGCTGCTCGTTAACGAAACGGCGGTAGCCCTTCCACCCGCCTTTCAGCTTGTGCACGCGGTAGCCGATGGTTTCCAAATTGTCGGTCCACAGCTTGCTGCGCTTGCCACCACGGAAACAGTAGACAAGGATGCGGCTCCTGTCCGGGAACCGCGGCGCTATGTCGTCGCGGATATGGCGTGCCATGTTCACCAGCGAATATTGAACGCCGATTCGATAGGCCGCCATTGGGTTCGTTCGGTGCAGGGTGCCGACTTCCGCGTATTCCTCATTGTTCACAACCGGCATGTTTACAGCGCCCGGTATGTGGTCCTCCGCGTACTCGCGTGGCGATCTGGCGTCGATTATCAGATCGTAAATCTTGAGGTCGCCCAAACCTTGCACTGTGGCATCTTTGGCATCATTAGCTTTTAGAAAACCTTCCATCGTACACCAACCTCATCAATTTACCAAGAAATTAGCCCGGCTGTTGTTCGACCTGGGCGAAGAACAGAATGGTACAGCAATGATGCAAAACCGCAGTAAAAAATACAGTTGCGCGATTCGTTAGAAAAAATCTGATTTGTGCATCAAAATAGAGATATGATAATCAAAACGTGAAAGCGAGACAGATCATGCCAGAAGCCACAGATGTCCCGGACCTCCTGCTGACCAAGCGCTACTTGCAAATTCTGGCCGCGTCGTTCGCGGGGAAATACGACGTGAACGTAAGCGAGGCAGCCGGCGCCGGCTTGTGGACGGTCAGCGTGATTCTGCCGGATACCACCGACGCGAAGCACGTGAAAACGGAACGCGGCGGTACGAAGACCTGGCGGGATGTGAAAGGCGCGCTTTCCTTTGTGCAAGAGAATTGCGCCTCCGCGAAAAGAGTCACGCTCCAAGTAGGCGACTGGCAGCTGTCACGACAAAAACCTTTCTGAGCGAGGAAGAAATGGCTGGTTTGGTAATCGACAACGACTGCGCGCAGCACGTTCAAGCGCCCATCGAGCGTCAGATTGTGACGGTCGAGTCGTCGTTTAACCCGTACGCGATTGGTGTGGTAGACGGCCGCTTGGAGCGGCAGCCGCGCAATAAGGCGGAAGCGCTGGCCACCGCACAAGCGCTGCAGGCCCAGGGCTGGAACTTCAGCTTGGGATGCCGGCAAGTCAACGTGAAGAACCTGGGCAAGTACGGCCTGACGTTGGAAACAGCTTTTGACGCGGAGAAAAATTCCGCAGCGGGGAAGGCAATCTACAGCGAGTGCATGGACCGCGCGAGCAAGAAGTTCGGCAATGGCGAAGCGGGTACACGAGCTGCGTTGTCTTGCTACTACAGCGGCAATTTCACCACAGGACAAAGAAAGGAGGGTATTCAACCAAGCTACGTGGGTAAGGTGCTGGGCAGCGCCATTCCCGACCAGCAAAGCGCTACCGCGCTGGCAATCCCGGTCATCGCAAGTAAGGCGAAGGGCACGGGCAAGGTAGGGGCCAAAACGGTCTCGGTTTCTACGCCGCGTCCCAAGGTCGAGAAAGAACAGGACGATTGGGACGTCTTCCATGAATTGTAAAAACTTCACTTTAAGGGGTAAAGCCATGAAAAAAAATGTACCACTGCTGTTGTGCGCCGTCATCGCCCTCGCTCCTGGGTTGGCCTTGGCCGCTGGCCTGGACTCGGGCTCTGACGCTGCCAAGACCTTCCGGACCTGGTTCTACTCGTTCATCGGCATCTGCGCCGGCATCTACATTGCCTGGGAGGTCATCCAGCTGTGGGCCAAACGCAATACGTGGATTGACCTGGGCACGGCAATAGCCTACGTCGCAGCCGGCGGGGGCAGCATTGTCCTGGCCGACTGGGCTTGGTCAACCTTCGTCTGATCGATCGATCATGAGCGATCAGGAAAGGTACCCCTCCTACAACGCCCTTGGGCGGGTCGCCATGCTTCGCGGCGTCCCGCTTGTGGCTGTCATCGTCATCGCATTCATCAGCCTGGTTATCGCCATGGCAGGCGCGGCGTTTTACGGTCCGGGCGGGATGTTGTTCGGCGCTGTCGGTCTGCCGATTTATCTCTATTGCAAGAACCTTTGCGAGAACGATGACCAAGCGTTGCGAATTACGGTTCTTGAACTGTGGTGTTGGCTGCAGAGGCTATTCAGCAATGCAAAGAATTTCGGCGGCACCTACACCTTGTCACCAATGAAATACGGGCGGAGCCATCATGTCTATCAGCGCTATTTTAAAGAACCAACCGGCAATTGAAGACAAGCTGCCGAGGATCGGCCGTCATGTCACGCCACGCGTGGTGAACTACGAGGATGGCAAGGTCCTGCTCGTCATCAAGCTGGCAGGGATGCCCTTTGAGGCGATCCCAAAGGGAGACATCAAGCAGCGCTTCGATTCGCTCAATCGTGTGGTAGCGGCCTTGGGCAAGTCGAAGGGAAAGCGCTTGGCTTTCTGGTCGACATTGCGCCGCCAGAAGGTGCGGTTTGCGAGCAAGTTTGCCTTCAAGTCCGAGTTCATGCGGCAGTTCTCGTCGGCCTATCTTGCGCGCTTCGAAACCGGCAACTTCTTCGAGAACACCTTCTATATCTCGGTCCTCTTGAAGTACGACGACTTGGTCGAGGGAGCGAAGGAGCTGGAGGATGTGGGCGACCATCTGCTGCAGGCGCTGGCGTCTTACGATCCAGAGATGCTGGTAACGTACGAAAAAGACGGCGTGATGTTCTCGCAGGTGTACAACTACCTCGGCTGGCTGTTGAACGGTGTTGAAGAGGAAATCCCTGTCCTGGCCGCGCCAGC
>CBFGOU010000003.1:0-38638 GCA_965650445.1 uncultured Oxalobacteraceae bacterium
GGGGGCTTGCGCCGTGCTCAGGGTGCCGTCGTTCAGCCCGCGCATGATCTCGGCCGGAATCGATGATGCGGGCGCCGCGCCCGCAGGCAGGGAGCGGATCAGGCGGCCGGCGGGGCGCAACATGCGGCGCGCCGTGGGAGCCACGAAAGCGGCCGGGATGGTGCTGTCGCTGATCGACTTGTGCAGCGTGACCTCGTCCATCATCACGCGCTTCGACAGCGGCGCGGAGAGCATCAGCAGGCGCTCGGGCGCCTTCGTTTCGAGCGGCGCGAGATTGCGCGTGAACCAGGCCAGCGACACGGCTCTCGAAAACTGCGCCAGGCGCATCTTGCGGTTCGCTTCGAGCACGTCGCCGATCTGATCCCAGGCGGCGTTCATGTATTCTTCCTGCCGCTTGCGGACCACCTCGGTGCCAAGGCCCGCCGCGCTGCGGTGGCGCGGATCGAGATTGAGTTCGTGCACCCAGTTGGACGTGTTCGGCACGGGCGAGCCGTCCTGCTGGAGCAGCAACCGCTTGGTCAGCGCGTGCCAGGTGCCATACAGCGGCGGGGTGATCAGCGGGTCCGGATCGGTGTCGCCATTTGGCAGCGAGCCGATGTCGACCGGAACGTGGGGATCGTTATGGGCGTCGAGCGCGGTCCGCGTGGCGTAATCGTCGGCCAGGTTGATGAAGGCCGCCAGGTCTTTTTGAAACTGATGCGGTCGCGGCTCGGCCCAGTCGTCGAAGCGCTTCGCCTCGTCCTTGTCGTGCTGCGGCAGGGTGTCTTCGGGGATGCGCAAGGCGCCGCCCAGCCGCAGGATGCCGTTGAGATCGGGGCCGGCGATGCCTCGCAAATTGCTGCCAGGCTTCTGCACATCGATATCGCGGCGGCCGACGCGCACGTCCATCGGCTGCGGTTTCAACAGCCGCACGAGCGATTCAAAGTCCCCCTTGTTGCCGGTCCTAAAATACCAGCGGTGATAGTAGGGAAAGCTGCCGCCGGCCAGATTGGCCCGCTCGGGGTGCGCTTCCGCCGCGCCGCGCATGGCGTCGTCGACCTTGGTGACATCCAGTTTGAGCGCGGCCACGCGGCCGGTCTCGAAGGCCGGCATCAAGAACGCGTGGTAGGCCTTGTTCGGTTCGAGTTGCCGGGGGCAGACTATCCTGGAGAAGGCGAGGTCGCGATCCTCCGCCAGTGTTGCGCCCAGCTTGTCGGCGATGGCGGGGCCGGCGTCGCTGACGATCGTGGTGTCGCTAGCGCCCAGGTTGCGGTTGGCCTGCACGTGCGCCCAGGCCCACAATTCCGATTTGACGGGCAGCTTGTTCAAGTCGGCGATGTCGATGAAGGGGGCGGCCGTGTCGCCTTTGCCGTCGGTGAATTCGCCCACCTCCAGCACGACCAGCATCAGCCAGGGCGTGTGCCGATGGTTGGCGCTGTTGGCCTTGGCGGGCGTGTAGAGCCAGGGGAAATCCTCATCGTAGAACTCAATGTGCGCCAGATCGTTCGGCTCGAAATCGGTGTTCCAGTGGCGCGGCTCGGTCTTGATCAGCGGCAATTGTTCAATGCCCAGCAGGTCGCCCGGGCCGTGGAGCTGGATCTTGTTGGTGGCAAGATTCATGTCAGGCACGGGCCCGCTGATGCCCTCCGCGCGCAGCGTCAGCTGGATGGCGACCGATGCCCGCAGCTCGGGGTTGGGCGTGCTTTCGGTTTGCTGAATGCTCAGGCTCAAGCCCTGGCGGGTCCAGGGCAGGAAGGTGTAGGTGGCCAGTGGATGGCTCATGCTGTTGCCTCCCAGGCGGGGACGACCTCGAGGTTGCGTCCGACCATCGCTTCCGAGCCCTGCAGCGTTTGCAGATGGCCATGCGCGGCGGCGGCGCTCGCGAATTCCGTCACGCCACCGAGCACGCGATTGGTGTCGGTGTCGACGATGGTGTAGGCCTCGCCCTTGACCTTGATTTTTTCATGCGGGAAGGGGTCGAGCTTGCGCTTGTTGTTCGCGCTGATGGCGCTCAGCGTGATGGCGCTGCCAGCCAAGTGATGCGCGAACAGGCCGGTGGAGAATAGCGCCTTGCGGATGTGTTTTTTGAACTCGCCATCGATGATCACCATTTCGTAGCGCACGACGCGCCGCGCCATGTGGCTGGTTGCCAGTTGCGCGCCGGCGGCGCTCAGCTCCAGGCCGCTATCGCCCGGCTCGTAGGAGGGGCGCGAGAGCTTGGCCGCGTCGTCCATCTTGACGAACTGCGCCATCGCGAATTTCTCGTGCGCGTCGCCGAGCTTGGCCAGGCCGCCGCCGGTCACCAGCAGTTCGAACCGCTTCGCGTCGTTGGGCTGTTGGGTGCCGAACTTGTCGAGTCCCAGCGCCAGCGGCAGCAGGCGCTGGCTCACCCGCAGCGAGCCAAGGGGATGCATCAGCAACAGATTCGGCGTCTCGTTGGCGGCCCGCAGCGCGACCATCAGCTTTCTGCCGGCCGGCAGCGAAGCGGTCCAGTTTTCCTTCTTGTCGAATTCAGCCTGCAGCAGCGGCAGCACCGCGATCGGCGGCAGGGTCGTTTCGGCGCGGTCGCCCCATGTCACGTCGAAGTCGGCGCTGATCTCGAAGAACAGCAGCGACACGTGGCCGGTTCCCTTCGCGCGCCACGGGGAAGGTCCTTCCAGGCTGAGGTCCACGCGCACGCTGAGGACATCGAGGCCGAACACGTTCAGCCGCAGCGAGATGTTGACTTCGATGATGAAGTAGAACGGCGAGAACTGGAACAGGGCGTCGAAGCCGAGGTGGCCTTCGATGCCGAAGTCGTCGAAGCCGAAACGGAGCTCGGCGGCGGCGCCAATCTGGACGGTGTTGCTGGTGACTGCGAAGTAGGCGGTCACCCGCACCATCGCGGTCGAGGTGTTGAGGATCGTGATCGCCAGCCGGTCCGGGCTCGGAAAGGGCAGCGGCGGCGGATTGAAGCGCGGGTGGAAGCCGCCCACCGACAGCACGAACGTGGGATCGTCGCCCCAGCCCAGCAGCAGCCCCATGCCGCCCTCGAGGGTCATGAAGATCAGCCGGCTGTCGAACAGCGTGGCGAAGAAGAACAGGCGCTTGCGATCGAACTCGATCGCGCCGGCGAACGCGACCTGGATGATGATGAGCGCCGCGTCGGGCGTCGGAATCGCGAGGCGCAGCACGCCGATGATGGCGATGTTGCCCGGGATTTCGATGAGCACACCCATTGACACGCTCACCAGGGTCGGCGTGCCCCAGCCCAGTTTGGCCATCGGGCCGATCAGGAACTTGCCCACGTAGGGCGGGAAGATCGCGCGCAGGTCGCTGATGATACGCGGCGCGTTGGCGATGATGTCGCCCTGCGGGAACATGATTGAGTTGATGGTCCCGGTGCGCACGCCGCTCATCAGCGGCTCGAGCCGCATCGTGCGGTTCAGGCCGAGCAGGCCCCCCAGGCCGATGAGGGTGAAGCCGAAGCCCAGTTGGATGCCGGGCATGAATTCGACGCTGATGATCACCAGCAGGCTGAAGTTGTTCGCGTCGTCGGGCATGCGGGTGGTGATCAGCCCGATGGCGGTGATCGATACCATGTCGAGCAGCTTGAGCTGCAGCACGCCGGCGTATTCTTCGGCCTCCGGATTGAAGAACAGGTAGCCGCCGCCGCGGATGGCGCCGGCGTCGATCGACAGGCCGACGCCTTCGGGCGGCTTGAATCCCAGCTCGAACTGGACCGGCCCGGCATTGCCGCTGGCGCCAGGCGGCAGCTTGAAGGCGCCTTTCGCGCCCATGCGCTCGACCACCGCCACCAGCGGCCCCAGGCTGAACTTGAGGCCGGCCGACAGTTCGAGCGTCACCGGATCGGGGTCGAACAGGCGGGCGACGAAGCAGATACTCTGGATCTCCAGCGGCCCCAGTGAAATGTGGGTGGGCAGCAGCACTTCGATTTTTCCGCTGCCCGTTACGGCAAAGCCATCCCGGTTCAGGCGGCCGGCGAGGCTGAATTCAGCTTCGATCGCGCTGGCCGGGATGGCGTTTTTCAGAAAGCCGTCGCCGCCCGACAGCGAAATGACGAGCTTCATCTTGTCGAGCGCGGCGGTGACTTCCGGTGCGACGTCGGCGGTGCCGGTGCCGGTGTCGAACGTTACCCGCACGCCGACGCCGGCGGTGATTTGCGCCACCTCGAGCCGGGTGCCGCCGGGCAGGCCGATGATCTGCATCGAACCGGCGGGCTTTTTGCCGATGAGCGAGGCGTTCGCGCTGGCGCTGATGGTGCCGATCGGGCGCACCTTGAAGTCGCCGTTCGATTGCACCAGCCCCTGCAGGCCGGCCGCGTAGGCGCCCGTGAATCCGACGTCGAGCGACCACGGCCCGGGCAGATCGAAAGGCCGGCTCACGTTGTAACTGGCGGGCAGGCGCAGCTCGAAGCCCAGGCCCGGCGGCGCGACGGTGTTGTTCGCCTGCAGCGCGATGATCATCGATTCGAGGATGGGCGGCTGGCCGGGCGCTTCGATCAGCATCGCCGGCAGCTCGTAGAACTGCAGGTAGCGCGCGAGCTTGGTCAGGAGCGCGCGCCCGTCGAAGGCCGGATCGCCCCACTGGTACAGATCGCGGGCAAGCGTGGCGGGGTGGTCGAACAGATCGACCAGCCGGCTCAGCGCGAAACCACGGTGCACATGCGGCGGCGCCGTGAAGTCGCCCGGCACGCCAGGGGTGATGGTGCTGGTCGCGATGCCGGTCAGGTCCAGCAGCGCTGCCAGTTGCGGCAGCTTCTTCTCAAGCGTGCGCAGCGCCGTCAGCTCGACCAGGCGCCCGAAGAAATTGTCGAGACTAGCCGCAAAGCGGGCCTTCTGCGCGGCGCTCAGCGCGCCGTCGGCATTCGCCGTCTGGGTCAGCACCGCGCCCAGCTGGTTGGCGCCCGCCGCAAGTTCGGCGATGCGAGCGCCCAGCACGGCGCCCTTGGCGATGATCGCCGGCGCGCTACCGCCGGTGGACGCCGCCGCCAGGTCCTGCACCGCGGACGGCAGTGCGCGCGCGGCGGACGACACGTGCGTCATGGCGGCCGCCACCTGCGCGCTCCATGCGGAGGGAATGCCGATCCCCAGGTCTTGCAGCAAGGCCGGCGACAGCTCGTCGGCGAGTGGGGCCAGGGAGTTGGCCAGCTGCGTGAGCAGCTGTTCGATGGTGCCGGCTTGATCAGGCATGTTGCAGGTCTCCGGCTTCGAGCATCTCTACCACCTCGAGCAGTGTCTTGCCCTGAAGCCGCGCGACCCACGGCAAGTTGGCGTGCAGCGCCGTGCGCAACTCGCGGCTGGCGCAGGTTTCGATCGCCGACACGATGCGCGCGGCGCGGATGCTGATCTGTTCCCCTTCGATGGTCTCCGGCAGCGGCACGTCGGGCAGCATGGCGCTGCGCACGACGTGATGCAGCAGCAGCGGACCGTGATTGCGCTGCCACACCGCGGCAATGCGCTTGCGCGTGTTGACCAGCGCGCGCGCCTCTTCCCAATGGTCGCGGCCGAGTTCGAAAATGCGTTGGCCGTCGCCGGTGCGCAGCAGGCGGCCCAGGGGCGTGCCCTCGCCCAATTGGGGGATGCGCGGAATCGCCTCGGCCGCGTCGATGGCGGCGACCTCGTGCGCGCGGGCGCGGGAGGCCGCGGCACTGGTGACGTTCGGCAAGCCGTTCGCGACCAGCGGATCGTTCAGGAGCGCGATCACGTCCAGCTTGCCGTTGCCGAAATCGTTGTTGTTGGCGGGGGTGGTGAAGCTGTCCTTGCGCGCCTGGTTCAAGAGGATGGTCTTGATTTGCGCGTGCGTGAGCGCCGGATTCCGCTCGAGGATCAGGGCGACCGCGCCGGCGACATGCGGCGCGGCCATGCTGGTGCCGTCCATGTCGATATAGGAATCGCAGCAGCAGTCGCAGCAGCATCCATCATGGAAATCGCGCCGCGCGGCGCAAATGGATTGGCCGGGCGCGCTGACGTCGGGCTTCCGCAGGCCGTCGACGCGCGGGCCGCGGCTGGACGAATCGGCGATCTTGCCCTTGTCTTTGCCGGACGAATGATAGTTGCCGACGGTGATGATGCTGGTCGCGCTGCCGGGCGAGCCGACGGTGCTGGCGCGCGCGAGGTCATCGCGAAAGCGCTCGAAGTGATGGCCCGCGTTGAGCCACGCATGGTAGGTGATGGGCGCCGCGCTGGCGTTGGTCAGCACGATCGTCCAGTCGCCCGGCTGGTTCTGGCCGGCGGCGGCCGAGGTGATCGTGAGCGTGATGCGGCGGGCGTTGGCCGCGGCGTTGGGGACGTCGCCGATGATGGTGCAGGTGCTGTTTTGCGTCACCTCGGTGAAAGTCGCGGCGCCGTCGGGGGGCGCGGTATTCGTACCGCCGGCGATGTTGTTGCCTGGAGGGATGAGCTGGCAGGTGAGGCCGGCAGGCGCGGTGAAGCGGATCTCGGCGCTGCTGACCAGTTGGCCGGTGCGGGTCTGATTCGGATCCAGGGCGCGCAGATTGAACTTGATCGACTTCGCCACGCCGGCGGCGGCAATCGTGCCGGTCGCGTGTGAGTCGTCGCCCGCCGTGATGGTTTGCGCGCCTGGCTGCTCGTGTCCGCCCTCGTTGCCGGCCGACGCCACGAGCACCACCGGTGGCGCGCCGGCCGGCCGCGCGGTCAGCCATTGGTCGATCATCTGATCCATCAGATCGGTGCCGTCATGCGGTCCGAGGTTTTGCCCGAGGCTCATGTTGATCACCGCGGGCGTGGTGCCGCCCGGCTGCGCCGCCGCGGTGTCGGCGATGAACTGGATCGCGCTGCGCAGCGCACTGGTACCGTTGAAGCTGTGCTTCACGATGACCAGCGCGGCTTCTGGCGCAACCCCGACATAGGTGTACTCGCCCTTGCAGTTGCCGGCGATCTTGCCGTTGCCGGCGGCGATGCTCGCCACGTGGGTGCCGTGCTTGTGATCGTTGATATCGGTTTCCACCCGCGGCGTGCCGGCGCCGGGAACGATGATCTGGGTGCTGGTGGCAATCGCTGCCTCGATCTGCGCTTTGGTGAACGTGACGGCCGGGCTCTGGGTTTGATCGAGGATCGCCAGGATGCGCGATTTGGTCTGGTCGTTGGGTAGCCGGAACACCGGATGGAGGATATTGATTCCCGAATCGATAATCCCGACGACCACGCCCAGCCCAGTGTATTTGTTGGAACCGGTGAAAGGGAAATGGGGATTGCGGACGGTGTTGCAGCGAATCTCGGGAATAGAATCGTCGAGTGCGGGCTTGGTCGTCTTTTCGTGGTGGATGTGGAGGACGCTATCGATATCGGCCAGCGCTTCAAGCCGGTCGAGCGGCACCTCGGCCGCGTAGACATTGGCAAACAGATGGGTGACGACGAAGCCGGCTTGCGTGAGCTTGCCCGGATCCGGCAGCGCGAGTTCGATCAGGACGGCGACCACGGGGATGTCGCCCGGGCGCGGGGCCGCGGTGCGCGGCGGGGTTTCTTTGCGTTGGCGGCGCTCCCAATCGACGAGCATCGCCAGCAGATGCGGCGAGATCTTGGAACGCCGGAGCAGTTCCGCTTGCTTTTCACCTTCCGACTCGCTGGATCCCATGTGGACTCCTCTGCTGACGACGAACTGATGAGTGCCTCAAACTGGGTATCAAATACGGGTACGGAAAGGCGCGGGATCCCGATTGAGCATGCTTGCAACATTGTGAATTAACTAATTAATTCTATACCCAATTTCAGGCTTGCGACATCGATAAAGGATTTCTTCGAACCATTCCTATCACTTTTGATGGGTTTGCAACACCTGCAGGCGGTGAGGGGCGATGCGCGAAAGGTCGATAGCCTACCTGCGGCGCCAACGGGTGGGAATCAGGGCCGGCGTTTTTGCGCCTTGAGCCACATGTTTTATGTGATAAAGCATTAAATGATGATCCAATCGCGCCGTGACCTACGACGATTTTCTTGGTGAGCTGAACAAGGCCGGCCTCAGTGTCAAGCGCTTTGCTGACATCATAGGCATGCAACCTAATTCGGTTTTCAACAATAAGAAGCGGGGCGAAGTCCCCATCCATCTCGCAGTGATCGCCAGTCTTCTCGCTGAAATGTCCGCTCGCCAGTTCCGGCGTTTTATACGTCGACGACTTTACGCAATAGGCCCGGCGACACTCTCCACTGCTCGCCATCGCAGAGCAAGGAGTAGGTTTTTGTGTTCATGCGGGTGACCGTGCCGATGCGTTCACGCAAATGCTTGTCAGTGAAGCTTACGGTATCGCCCAGCTTGAATGCGGCCACATCAGGACGGCGTGGCGGAACCTGTGCTGCGTGGTCGGCACGCTGGGCCGGATCGGCCACGATGGCGGCGTAGGGCAGTTTCCAACGCGTTCGCGTGATGTCGTCCTGGACCGTCGCAGTTGTAGGGTGGAACTGGAGCACGCGTCCAGGTGCCAAGGTGCCGCGACGCTGGTCGAAATACATGACCTGTGCGCCAAGGTGCAGATGGCGTCGTACTTCAAGGATGCGTTGCGGATCGCTTAGCATCTGGTTGACAGCCAGGCTCAGTTGATACAGGTCGATGCTGGGAGCGATGCGCAGGGCATCAATAAGGCGGGTATCCATGGCGCCAGTTTATCGCAACCAGCGTTGCCTCAGACTGGTTACCGGCGTAATTGATCAGCCACGTTCCATGGCAACAAGTCGGCGACCCGGTTGACCGGATAGTCGGCAATGTGCGTGAGCACATGGCGCAGGTAGGCCCGCGGATCGATACCATTGAGTTTGGCGCTGACGATCAGCGAGTACATGGCGGCGGCGCGCTCGCCGCCGCTGTCGGAGCCGAAGAACAGGAAGTTCTTGCGACCGAGGCAGCACGTCCGTAGCGCATTCTCGGCGATGTTATTGTCTATCTCGGCAGTCCCGTCATCGCAGTAGTACACCAGCGCCTGCCCCTGGATGAGCATGTAGTTGATGGCTTTCGTGGTATCGGACTGCGTGGACAGCGTGAGCAATCGGGCGCGCAGCCAGACTTTAAAGTCGTCGAGCAGGGGGCGCGCCTGCGTCTGTCGTATGCGCCGCCGATGATCCGGCAGCTGGCCACGAATCTGCTCCTCGATTGCATACAGTTCGCCGATCCGTCAGCGCGGCCGCCGATCCCGCGCGTCGATCATCGCGCACGTAGACCCACAAGCGTCCCGTTTTAGTCTGCCCATTTCCCGGCGCGAGCACCGGCATTGGCGTGTCGTCCGAATGCACTTTGCCCGGCTGGAGCACATACTGCCGCAGCGCGACGACCAGGGGCCGCATCAGCGCCTCGCAACTCCCGCTCCAGCGCGCCATCGTCGAATGGCCAAGTTCGACGCCATCACGTGCGTGCATGACGCTCTGGCGATAGAACGGCTGATGGTCGGCGAACTTCTCGACGAGCATGTGTGCAAGCAAGCCAGGTCCGGCAATACCGCGCTCGATAGGACGGCTCGGCGCCGGCGCCTGCACGATATGGTCGCAGCAGGCACAAGCCTTCTTGCGCCTGATGTGGCGAATCACTTTGAAGGCCGAATCGATGATTTCCAGCTGCTCGGACACATCCTCACCCAAGGGCTTGAGCTTGCCGCCGCACTCGGTGCAGGCCTGGTCGGGCGGCTCGATGATATTGTCTTCACGCGGCAAGTGCGCCGGCAGCGGCTGGCGCGCCACCTTGCGCGCGCCGGCTACTGGCGGTGCAGCCGTCGTCTGGACGTTCGCGCTGTCGTCCGCAATGAGATCCGGACCATCTAAATTTACGATAAGACCTT
This sequence comes from uncultured Oxalobacteraceae bacterium, assembly GCA_965650445.1. Lineage (GTDB taxonomy): Bacteria > Pseudomonadota > Gammaproteobacteria > Burkholderiales > Burkholderiaceae_D > Telluria_A. Next base: position 9,761 of record CBFGOU010000003.1, read on the forward strand.
CCGCAGTGCCCCGGCCGGCGGTGCTAGAAAAATAGGCAATCTGAACAATCTCAACTTATGTGAGAATTTTCTGAATAATCTCATCTTTTGTGAGATTTGATCTCAACTTATGCGAGATTTCTTCCGCTAAGTCATTGATTTCGACAAATTCCAATCTCAACTTATGTGAGACCCAACGCGACCGTTGAGTCTCGCATAAGTTGAGATTTTTCTCGCATAAGTTGGGACTGGAATTTCTTATTCGAAACTTTTTCTGATTTATTCAACTATCCGGTGTAAAGATGATCCGCGCCACTAACCACGCCTGAAGCGTATAGTTGGGAAAGGTGTCGATCGTTGATGCCATTCGTTGCTCCAGCCCACCACGTGGCGGTGCCCACTGCGGCGGCCGCGCGGTGCGCGCCGGCGGGGGTCTTACGACCGGGTCGCGGCATTCGCCAGGGTATGGCGGGCGGGTCAAACTGACAGGGTCAATTCAGCTAGCAAACGAACAGGGGTAGCCCAGACTCATCGAAATAGCTGGCTGAGTCCCAGTTCAATGGATCCGGCATGTGAAGAACACATCGCCCGTTGGCCCATCCGATGGTTTAGTACGGCTTGGCGCGAGGCATGAAGCGGCTTGTCTTGGCGGGGGTATGCCGCGTGCGCGGCCATTCTTGCCCCGTTCATCCTTACGCAGCGGCACATCAAACTTCCACGACACTTGGATCGCGCCGTTGCGCAGATGGGGACGTTGATCCCCGAACCCGTCGCTATTCTTCCCGACACTTCGTCGTCGTCGCCCTCGTGACATCTCCTGGCGTACCGCGCTCAGCCAATTCCTCGCCTGCAGACGCGCCCCCGGAGGCCCGTTCAAGAAAGCCGTTGAAACACGGTTACCGATTGAACGAATAGTAACTTGCATGGTGATAGCGTCTTGTGTAGAATGCCATCTGAACAAAAAATCTACGTTTCCAAATTGATATTGTTACTGAGTCAATATCGCTTGTTTTGTTCTGTCATGTTCGATGCGGCAATGCCGATCTAATCGAATCTTTTGATGGCGAACAGCGGCTCCCAGTCCGTGATGGTGGCCTGGAGTGATGCACCGAGTGCTTGTGACGGGCATCGGCATTGTTTCTCACGGATTCGGGTTCGGCGGAGTCAAGGCATCGGTTCTCTTTCAGCGGTATCCCGGTGATGCAAGAACGCAGTGTGTTCATCGATGCGCTCATCGACATCGCCTGCGCGGGATCCCTGACACGTATTACCGCCCGACGGGACTTGGTAAAGCCTTTTTTTTGCGGATTAAATGCTGATGAAGTACACCACACCAAGTTTTTATAGTTGCTGGTAAGTCCTGTTACCCATTTTCGGAAAATACATCTCTCTATGTTAGACACCCTCATTGTTGGTGCCCGCTGCGCGGGTGCTACGCTTGCAATCCACCTGGCACGCGCCGGCAAGCGCGTCTTGGCGATCGATGCGAACAATCTGCCGAGCGACCAGCCGCTGTCCACGCACTTTGTTTCGCCTCGTGGCATGGCGCTGCTGGATGAGTTGGGGCTTGGTAATAAGGTGCGCAGCTTCGCCCCGCCGGTGCCGAGCATGATGTTCGGTGCTGATAATGCGCTCGGCCGAATTGTGTATCCAGCCGGCGGGAGCTGTTCCAGCCCGCGTCGTATCGATCTCGACGCAGTCTTGTTGGACGAGGCGCGCTCTTGCGGGGCGGAGGTGCGTATTCGTACCAAACTGGTGGCGCTGCTGCGCGAAGGCGAGCGCGTAACCGGCGCTGTGGTCGAACACGCAGGGGTGCGCGAGGAAATCCGGGCGCAGATCGTCGTTGGCGCCGATGGTCCTCACTCGAGCACGGCGCAACTGGTCGCCGCCGAGGAATACCACGGCTACGACTGCCCACGCGCGCTCTACTGGGCGTACTGGCCAAAACCGGCCTGGTTCGACGACGATCCGCGCTATATGGGCGGTGCGATGAATTGCAACTTCGGCGACGACATTGTCATCATCTTTCCAACAAACCGCGATCTCTTGCTCATCGGCGTGGCATTCCCGAAAACGCAGCTGCCGGAGTGGAAAGGGAAAACGTTGCAAAAGCTTCAGGAGACGCTCCAGCGCAATCCGTTCACGGCGCCGCTGAGCGCTGGAGAGCCTGCCAGCAAGGTGCTCGGCGCACTGAATCTGCGCTTTTTTTTCCGCCAGGCGGCCGGGCCAGGTTGGGCCCTGGTCGGCGACGCTGGCCTGTTCATGGATCCGTCCCCCGGCTTCGGAATCACCGATGCCTTGCGCGACGCCGCGGCACTGGGCCAGGCCATCATCGAGGGCGGGGACCAGGCGCTGGTGCGCTACTGGCGTCATCGAGACGCCACCTCGATCGACCTGTTCGAGTACTCCCGCAGCCGCGGCGCGCTCAACCACAACAATCCGCTTTCCCGAATTCTGTACAGCAAACTGGCTGCCGACCCGGTGCTGCAGGCACGTCTGTTCGCCGTCCAGAATCGCGAGCGGTCGCCGTTTGCCATATTCGATTTCCCCGACATCATGAACTGGGCCGACGAGGCCGTTCAGCGGGGCGAACCGGGGGTAGGTGAAGCCTTGGAGGCCATGGCCCAGCGTGGCAGGGAGGTGCGGGCCGAGATGACCTTGCGCCAGCGCCTGGCCGAGCAGGCCGATGCCATCCCGAACCAGGCATACGGGTTTGAGAACGCCGAGCCGCGCGCGTCCGCCGTTCATTTCGCTCCTGGCGTAAGGGATGCCGCATGAGCACAAAGCGCGTCGCAGGGAAGCGGCGACATGTCCAATCTGGTGATGCCCGCCCGGCATCCACAGGCCATACGTTGAGTTACCCAAGGAGGCAGGCTATGACTATCGGCGCACCGTTAGGGGGCGAGGCCGCGTTTGCGCGGCTCAAGCTCCCTGAAAAATTTCATCGCATCAGTTCTTTCGGCACGGTACTTGTGCTCGCGCATGCCCTCGCATTCTTCCTGGTTCCGGCCATGGTGGCTTTCACCATCGTTGATCTCCCCATGTCCACGCCGGTACGCCTAGGTATGGCAGTCGTCCTGGGAATCATCGGCGGCCACGGCATGCACCTCTTGACCTTTGTAGGGCATGAGGGAATGCACATGAATCTGCACCGGAACAAGTATCTGAGTGCTGCGCTGGCGGTCCTCTTTACTTCATTGGTGCCGTTCTTCTTCATTGTGGGCTTTAGCATGACCCACTGGAAGCATCACCGTTTTACGGGCCAGAACATTGACCCCGATGTGCAGATTTATTCGCAGTATAGGAATTTTGTGTCGCGCTTCTTTCTCGCGCGCTCTGGAACCGTTCGGATTTACCTGAAGAACGCGGCGCGCATGGCGCTGGGTCTGCCGTGGCCGGAGAACACGAAGTTGCCGTTTACGCAGAGGGAAATGCGCTGGATTACCAGGATCAACATTGCCTTAGGTTTGTGCGCCGTGACGGTGTACGCGTTCATCTGGCATCGCTCGCTGTGGCTCGGCTTCACGGTAATGCTGGCCCCGTATTTCGGCTTGTACGTGTTTAGCGCCATGCGCGCCTACATCGAGCACACGGGCACCGTACCCGGCCGATACCGCGACAGCCGCAGCTTTACATCACCCATTTACACCGCTCTTTTCTTCGGAAATAACTTCCATCTCGAGCACCACCTGTATCCGGCTGTCCCCTGTTACCGGCTGCCCGCGCTGCACGCCTACCTCGCCTCGCAGGGGCTCCACGAAGCGACGGGCGCACAGGTCGAGCGGTCGTTTTTTGGCGCGCTGCTCTATACGACCGGGCGTTTCCAGTACCCCTGCGTCGATCTGCCGTCCGCGAGCGACGACTTCCTTGAGCGCATTGCCGACGGTCGCTTCGATCGCGATGCGCCCTTGAAGGGGGCGCGCGCCAGCGACTCGATGATCGCAGGCGCGAGCGAATAGACCTATCCATCGAGCGATCCCGACCTCGTGTCGCTTGTTCCAGAACGCCGTTTGTGCAGCAAAGTGAGGAGTGAGAATCATGTTTATCCAAAATGCCTGGTACGCAGCAGCCCTTTCCAAAGAAATAAAACGGGAGCCATTTGCCCGGACCATCCTCAACGAGAAGATCGTCATGTATCGCACCTCAGCCGATCAGGTGGTCGCGCTTGAGGACCGGTGCGCCCACCGACAAGTGCCGTTGTCCCGGGGACGACTGATCGGCGACGAGCTTGAGTGCTGGTACCATGGGCTGCGCTACGACTGCTCGGGGGAGTGTGTCAGTATTCCCAGTCAGAGCACGATCCCGAAAGGTGCGCGCGTGCGCAGCTTCCCTGCCGTCGAGAAGTACGGTTTGATCTGGGTGTGGCCGGGCGACGCGAGCAAGGCAGACGAGGGGGCAATTCCTGACCACTGGGTTTGTACTGCGCCCGAGCTCGCGGGGGCGATGAGCTACTGCACCATCGCCTGCAACTATACTTTCGGCATCGACAACATTCTCGACATCTCGCATGCCGCCTTCGTTCACGCGAAGACACTGGGCTCGCTCGACATCGTCGAAACGGCGCCCGAGATCGTGATCAACGACAACGAAATCCGCGTGTGCCGCACCATGCGCCGCGAAAAGACGCCGCCGCTCTACAGCCGTATTTTGCAGCTCGAGTACATTGATCGCTCCCAGGAAGTCCGCTACTGGCCCGTCGGCAATACGCGGGTCGAGACGAGAGCCCATGCGTGCGACGATTCCAGCGGCAAGGTCTATCACGTCTACACGACCACGATCTTCACACCCGCGACCGAGAACACGAGCCACGTATTCGTGGGCATGCATCGCGATTTCGACGTCGACAACCAGATGTTTACCGAGTTCACCGCAAAAGAGGTGTTCTCGACCGTCATGGAGGACAAAGACGTCGCCGAGAGTCTACAGGCGAACTGGAGCCCGACGGCGCCCATGATCGACATCCACCTCGATAAACCGGCCTTCGCCGCGCGGCTGATACTGGAGCGACTGGGCGCGAGCGCCTCGATTCGGGCGGGCGGCGCGGTCATCCCTATCCAACTTAAAAAAGCATAACGATATGAATGCTCTCATTGCAGAGAAAGAAACGACGGTAAACGCCCAAGGATGCGGCAAACTCTACGTCGATGAGTTGCTGTGCGAACTGGAAACGTCGGCGGACGATGAAGTCAGTGTGCGTCACCCGATGACGTTTGGGGAGGTCGTCGGCCGCGGCAGCGCGGAAGAGCTCGCCACCGCCGCGGCGGGTGTTTTTTCCAAAGTCGAGTCAAATCACAGCTGGAGCGGCATGGATATCGGCGCGCGCGAGTGGCATGGGCATTTCCAGGATCGCCGCATCCATGGGGTCACCGTGGCGCGGCGCTTCGGCAAGCGGGTACAGGTCGACATCTTCCTCGCCTCCTTCCCTGCGCCGGTTCGGCAGGCCATGCACGAGGCGTGCCGGGACCTCATCGACGTTGACGCCTGGTTGCTCCCCGCCGGGATCGACACCGCCTTGCCCCCCATCCCCGTCGACGAAGTGCTGGACCCCAAATTGCAGTTCGGCCTTGCCGATGATGTATTCCTCAGCAGCCCCGTGGCCTGCAAGCCGGTTCGCGGCGTTGCCGACGTCGAACGATTGTGCGGCCACTCCGTGATCGTCTACGAGGAGCGCGCATACGGACCGCGCCTGACGGCCGGTGGGACCACGCTCAGTATCTGGACGGGGTCGGTCGCCGGCTTGCCGCTGGAAGTGGCGAACGTCATCCATTGGAAGGATGCGCAACACGCGAAAGGCATGGCAATGGCGATGCGCCCTTGGCCCGTCGTCGAACTGTTTCAGGCACGCATGAAAGCGCGGACACTCCCGTTTCTCGATGCATCCTACTTCGAATCCGACGACCCTGCCTCTACGCACCGGATTGGAGAGGGTTAAGCAGATGAACGCTCCCGTAGCTCCGGCTTTGCAGGCACAGACGCAGTCGAAGGCGACTTCGCCGTGGCCGGTTTTTTGGATCGCCAGCGTGGCCGTTTTCCTGGTGTCGATCGATGTCACTGTGCTTTACGCGGCGTTTCCGGCGTTGCGGCGGGCGTTTCCCGACGCTGGCTCGGTGAGCCTGTCGTGGATACTCAACGCGTATACGCTGCTCTTTGCTGCCTTGCTCGTACCAGCGGGCCGCTTCGCCGACCTGCGCGGACGCAAAACCACGTTTTTGCTTGGACTTGCCGTGTTCCTGGCCGGCTCCCTTGGCTGCGGTTTGGCTGGAAACGTCGCGACGCTGATCGCGACGCGCGGTGCGCAGGGGACCGGTGCGGCGCTCTTGCTTCCGGCATCGCTGTCGATTTTGCTGGCGGCGTTCCCGGCCAATAAACGCGCGATTGCGGTGAGCTTGTGGGGGGCGGTGAGCGGGATCGCGGGTGCCTTGGGGCCCAGCGTCGGTTCTTTCCTGGTTGATCGTTTCGGCTGGCCGTGGGCGTTCTTTCTTAACTTGCCGATGGGAGCGATTGCGCTGTGGTATGGCTGGCGGATTCTCGACGAGTCGCGCGATCTTGAACGCGGCGCGCCCATCGACGTCATTGGCGTCCTGCTGCTCATCGTCGGCGTTGGTTCGATCACCTTCGGCCTGGTTCATTCCGAGGCAGCGGGGTGGAGCTCGCCGATGGTGACCCTGGCGATCGCAGGTGGGCTGGTGACGCTGGCCGCCTTCGTTCTCTGGGCGCGCAGGGTACGCGCGCCGGCGATTGATCTGTCATTGTTCCAGGACCGGACATACTGCTTCATCAATGTGGCGACGCTGTGCTTCGCGATCGGCTTCGCCATGATGTTCTTCCAAATGTTCCTGTTCCTCACCGGTGTCTGGGCGTATTCGTTGCCGCGCGCCGGTCTGGCCGGCAGCCCTGGGCCGCTGCTCGTCATCCCCACGGCGATTGTGTGCGGACGGATCGCCGCGCGTGCCGGCCATAAGCTGTTATTGGTCACAGGGAGCTTGATCTTCGTGGCGGGGAGCACGTGGCTCGCGCTGGTACCAGGTGTCAATCCCGATTATATGCGTGCCTGGCTGCCTGGTGCGCTACTCATAGGACTGGGTGTCGGCATGGTCATGCCTTCGCTCTCGGCTGCGGCAGTCGCGCATCTGCCGCCAGCGAAGTTCGGCGTGGGCTCGGCCGTCAACCAGGCGGTACGCCAGATGGGATCGGTGTTCGGGGTGGCGCTCACGGTGGCCGTCGCCGGCCACGGGGTGCTGGGCCTCTCCGCATTTCATACCCTGTGCTACCTGCAGATCGGCTTTGTTTTGGCCACCGAAATCCTGTGCACACCAGTCGACACGCGGCCACGGGTGAAAATTTAATCAATTTCTGGAGCGGTGCAAACAGCGCAACGCCGGCCTGGTCTTGGCGCTGTGGTGTTTTTCCTGCAATCAGATGATGGAGTATCGAATGAGGTCTGGTTTGAGCATGAGCGAAGAGACAATCCTGGTCACGGAACCGGGCGCGCAGAATATCGACATGGACGCGATTTTGCGCCGGCGCGCGGCGGCAACGCCGGACGAGCTTGCTCTGCGCTTCCTGAAAGACGGTGAAGACGACATCGTCGAATTGAGCTATCGTCAGCTCGACTTGCGTGCGGCCCGCCTGGCCCGCCGGCTGAAACGCCAGTTGAGGCCTGGAGCCCGGGTGTTGCTGGTGCTGGAACCGGGCCTGAATTACGTCACGGCACTGTTCGCCATTTTCAAGGCCGGTGCTACGGCGGTGCCCTCGTTTCCGCCGGTCGGCACGCGCGCCGTCTCACGCTTCGCCGGCATCTGCAATGATTGCAATGCGCAGTTGGTCATTGCTGAAGGCAACTTGGAAGCCCATGTCGACCGGCTCAATGCCTCACTCTCGGTGGAAGGAGATGTTCCTCAGTGGTTGTTTGTCGGCAGCGATTTTTTCGAAGCACAAGATGCTAAGCAATTAGCCGAACAGATAGATGACGAATACGACGATGAGCGGCAGGGCGAACGGTTTCCGGCGCTGCTGCAATACACGTCCGGTTCCACCGGCAATCCCAAGGGCGTGATGCTGTCTGCCGCCAACCTGATCAGCAACAGCCGCGTGCTCGACATCCGGCTTGGGGACGCGGAAAAACAGATAGGTTTTACCTGGCTGCCGCCTTACCATGACATGGGCCTGATGGGGGCGCTGTTGCTGTCTGTGTACAGTGGCTTTACCCTGGTAGTGATGACGCCGGCTCACTTCGTGCAACGGCCGCTGCGCTGGCTGAAGGGTATGTCGACGCACCAGGTCACCACATCGGTGGCCCCCAATTTTGCGCTCGACCTTTGCGTCGATACGATTACCGATGAGGAAGTCGCGGAGCTCGACTTAAGCAGGCTCAAGATGCTGTTTTGCGGCGCCGAGCCAGTGCGGCAAGCGACGCTTGACCGATTCTCGGAAAAATTCAAACCGGCCGGATTTTCCAGCGGGGCGTTTGTGCCGTGTTATGGCCTGGCCGAAGCGACGCTGTTCATATCAGGCAAATCTACCCACGCCGCCGCGCCCAAGACACTGCTGCTGGACCCGGAATCACTGGCCGGCGGCGTGGCCCGTCCGGCCGGCGCTGATGCGACAGCCGCAGCGATCATCAGCTGCGGCACGGTGGCCAGCGACCACATTGTGGCGGTGGTCGATCCCGATACACAGCAACCGTTGCCGCCGGGCTCAGTTGGCGAAATCTGGTTCAAGGGTGCCAGCGTGGCGCAGGGATATCTGAATCAAGCCAAGGCCAGTGCCGAAGTATTCAATGCCTTTCTTGCTGGCGAACCCCAGGATGGCCCCTACCTGCGTACTGGCGATCTCGGCTTCTTGCTCGACGACGAGCTGTATATCACTGGCCGCATCAAGGATGTCATCATTTTCGCCGGCCGTAACCTCTATCCGCAAGATATCGAGGCCGCAGCCCAGGCTAGCCATCGAGCCATCCGCACCAATGGCGTGGCGGCGTTTTCCGTGACGCGAGACGACGCGGAACAGCTGGTCGTGGTGGCAGAGATCTTGCGTTCAGCCAAACTCACCGGTGAAGGATTGGAAAATGTCGAAGATGCGATTGCCGCCGCCATCACCCGCAGCCACGGTCTGGCTCCCCACACTGTGCACCTGGCGCCGGTGTCGACTATTCCGTTGACTACCAGTGGCAAGGTGCGCCGCAGCGCCTGCCGCGATGCCTTCAACGCTGGCGCGCTGGCCTACGCCAAGGCCTGTCCCACGCCATCGGCGCCGGCGATGGCCGAAACCGACAGTGCCACCTGTTTCGAACAGGGGTGAGCAATGGCCGATACTAACCTCGCGTCAGCGGCAGCGCCTGGCGAGAACGTGCAAGCGCTCAGGGACGGCGACACTAAGGCCCGCAGGCTGGCCTACCTCACGGTACTCACGCCAGCCATCGGTTTTGTCGTCGCGCTCTGGTATTCGATCCAGTTCGGCGTCAAGCGGCAAGACATGGTGCTGCTCGGTGTCATGTATTTCCTCACTTCGTTTGGGGTCGAGGGTGGATTGCACCGATTCTTTTCGCATCGCGCATTCAAGGCCGGAACGGTGGTGACCGTAGTCATCGGCATCATCGGCTGCATGGCGGCGCAAGGCCCGATCTTGTTCTGGGCGGCGACCCACCGCATGCACCATGTATTCACGGACCAGGACGGGGACCCGCATTCGCCCCGGGTGCTATCGCCCGGCCTGCGCGGACGCCTCAAGGCCTTGTGGCATGGACATGTAGGCTGGTTGTTTACAGTTAAACGCAGCAACTGGAGTACCTACGTACCAGACCTGTTCGGCAGCAGGGCGGTGCTATTTGTCAACCAATACTACCTGGTCTGGGTTTTCCTTGGCCTGGCGATACCGACCGCGATCGGCGCAGCGCTCAGCGGCACCGAAGGCGCAGCCGGTGGCCTGCTGTGGGGTGGCCTGGGCCGGATATTCCTGCTCGATCAGGTCACTTGGGCGGTCAATTCGATCGGCCATACCTTCGGCAAGCGGCCTCACCAGACCAGAGACACCAGCGGCAACATCGGCTGGCTGGCGCTGGTGTCCGCCGGTGGCGGCTGGCACAACAACCACCACGCCAATCCGGCGCTGGCGCACAACGATTTCCATTTCTGGCAAATCGACACCACCGCATGGGTCATCCGCTGTCTGGGCCTGGTCGGCTTGGCGCGGGATATCCGGCAACGCCAGAGCGCCGATCCGCTGCACCAGAAACTTTTCAATAACGATTAGCGTCGGGAAAATGTCATGACTACGCAAACCAATATCTCACCTCGCCAACCGGCGCGCGAGGCCGCGCCCGCACTGAGGCCCGGCGTCGCGCCGCTGACCGGCACCAGCGCCACCATCAAACAGGTCACCGCCTTGTTGGTCATGCTGGTGCCGCTGGCCGGATTCGCCGTGGCGCTGCAGCGCATGCTGGAAGGGCGCCTGTCAAGCACCGATGTGGTGCTGTTCGGCGTCTTCTATTTCCTGCATATGGGAGGCATCACGATGGGCTTCCATCGCTATCTGGCCCACAAGACATTTAGCACCTCGGCCTTGTTCGAGGGACTGCTGCTCATTTGCGGCTCCATGGCGGCCCAGGGACCGATCATGTTCTGGGTCACCACCCATCGCCGCCACCACACCTACAGCGACCAGCACGGCGATCCGCATTCCCCCAACCTGCACGGTTCCGGGCTGCTCGGCCGGCTGCGCGGCATCTGGCATGCGCACATGCCCTGGATGTTGGCCAGGGATGTCTCGGGATGGAATTTCTTTGCGCCGGATATTCTCGCAAGCCGCAAACTGTTCTTTTATCACCGCACTTACGGGCTCTGGATCGTGCTCGGCCTGGTGCTTCCAGCGGCCATCGGCGGGGCGATTGGGGGCAGCTGGGATGCCGCCTTCAGCGGATTCCTGTTTGGTGGCTTGGCGCGGATTTTCCTGGCCAACCAGGCAGCCTGGTGCGTCGGCTCGGTGTGCCACATGATCGGCGGCAGGCCATTCAAGACCGATGACAACAGCGCCAACAACTGGACAGTCGCCATCCTTACCTTCGGCGAAGGCTTGCAGAACAACCACCACGCATTCCCTGGATCGTACCGCCACGGTGTGAAATGGTGGGAGCCAGACCTGAGCGGCTGGCTGCTGGCCGGGCTGGGGAAAATCGGCGTGGTCTGGAACCTGCGATCGCCTGAGGAAAAAGCGATCGAAAAGATGCGCATGCGCGCGCGTTGAACGCTGCAAAGATTTCACACACATATATTGATTCGCATTTACCCAAGGAGAAATTATGTCCCAAGAAAACAAGTCGGGCGGCCTGTTCGGCTTCTTCCGCAAAGGCGCCGAAGAAGTTGAAAGCAATGGTCCGTTAAGCGAAGAAGTGATCCGCCAGTGGCTGGTCCAGCGCTTGGCCAGGCAGCTGAAAGTCGATCCGGGCATGATCGACACCGCCAGGAAATTCGAGCAGTACGGCCTCGATTCGATTGTCGCAGTACGCGTTTCCGGCGACCTGGAAAAACTGGTCGAGCAGCGACTGTCACCGGCGTTGCTGTTTGAATACCCTAGCATCGACGAGCTGGGCGCTCACCTGGCCACGGAACTCAAGCTCAACGCCATCGCATAATCTTGGAGAAGTCAATGTCGTCCGCAAAAAGTTACCCTTCATCGCCCGGGCCGGAATTCAAAGCGTTCCTGGACAAGAGCAGAGCGTTGGAAGGCGCCCGTCTGGCTGAATCGATTCCTAAATCCTATTTCGAACCGCAAGCCTGGCGTGGCCTGGCCGGGTTCTTCATCAGCTATGCGCTGTATATCGGCGCCATTGTCGGCGTCGCCTATGCGCCGCACTGGGGATTTCTTATTCCCTTGTTCATCGTTGCCGGACTGGGCGGATGGGGCTTGCATTGCATCGCGCACGACTGTGGACACAATTCGTTCTCGCGCAACAAAAAGCTCAACATTGTGATCGGCCACCTGTCGCTCCTGCCGCTGCTGTATCCGTTCTATGCCTGGAAGCACGTGCATAACTTGCATCACTTCCATACCAACAACCTTGAAACTGATACCGACTGGCGGCCCATACCGCGCGACATGTACCAGCGTATGTCGTTCGGCCAGCGCTTTGTCTACATGGGCACCAGGACGTGGCTGTTCTGGGCCGGCACCATCAATTACTGGCTCGTGTCGGGATTCCGCCCCGGATTTTTTCCCAAGAAGGACATGCGCAGCGATGTCAGACGCTCGATCGCGTTCGTCGTGCTCGCTTCGATCGTGTATTTTTCCGCGCTCATCTACTTTACCGGCATCGCAGGCTTCTTCTTGCTGTTCTTTGCGCCGTGGATCGCGATCCACACGTGGTTCAGCGTGACCACGCTGATGCACCACACCGCGGCCGACATTCCGTTCCTGACCTCGGAACACTGGACGCCGAATGCCAGCCGCATGCTCGTCACCACCGACTATCGCTATCCGAAATGGCTGCTGTTTCTGACTCACAATATCTCTATTCATACCGCCCACCATGTTGCGCCTGTGGTGCCCTTCTATAACCTGCAAAAAGCGCAGACGGCGTTGAAGCAGGCTTATCCGGGCATGATCAGAGAAAAAGACTTCAGCTTCGGCGACCTGCTGTGGGTCATCAAGAACTGCCATTTCTATGATCTCGATTCCGGCTATTACAAGGATTCGGCGGAACAGCGAGCCGAGCTCAAGCGCGTGACGTGACGATATGACTGACTTCACTTCACCCTCGCCGCCGCTGTCGCAAATGCGGGCGGCAGCGCCGGCTCTGAGCATCGGCGCTAACTTGGCAAAGGCCGCTTACCGCTTAGGCGCGCTGCTGGCGCCAGGCCTGGCTGGCCGGCTTGCGGCCGACGCCTTCGGACGCTCACGCCGGAAAGGCGGTCGTACCTTGTTCAGGATGCCGCTGGGCGCGCAAACCTTCGAGATCATTGGCAATGAAGACGTGCGCCACGGCTATCTCTGGAAAAATCAGGGGCCTACCGTGCTTTTGGTGCACGGATGGGGTTCCGACAGCAGCAGCATGATTGGCTTGGTCAAGCCGCTGTTAGCGCTCGGTTACCAGGTAGCGTCGTTCGATGCGCCGGCGCATGGCGAATCGCCCGGTAACAAGACCACCATGACGCGCTTTGTGAAAGCGGTCGGCGCGGCCCTCAAGTCGCTCGACAATGTGCAGATAGTTATCGGACATTCGCTCGGTTCAATTGCCGCGGTGGCCGCCATCGCCCACGCTTGCCCAAGGCATGCAGAAGCCATCAAGCGCCTGGTACTGATCGCCGCCCCGGTCTCTCTTGCCACCGTGTTGGAACGCTGGTCGAACGACCAGCACCAGAAGTTTCCGCCAGCGGTGGTGAGCAAAATCTACGACCGCCTGCACGTGCAAAACGGGGTTCCGGTGAGCCACTGGGATATCAGCGTGCTGGGCGCAGCCATGGATGTGCCAGTGCTTGTGGTCCACGACGAACATGATCCGGTGGTGCCGCTGACCGAGGCCAAAAGAGTAATGAGTAGCCTGAAAAACGTGCGCCTCGAGCAGACCTCCGGTCTCGGACACAGCCGGATACTGTCGGCCGCCCCGGTCAAAGAACTGATCACCCGCTTCATCAGCGAATCGTGTTTGACCCCAACTTTCCTGGAGCCCTTGCAATGATTGAACAAGAAACTGAATTCAAAACACTGATGTGCCTCGTGTGCGGCTGGATTTATTCGGAAAAGGATGGCGCCCCCAGCGAAGGCCTGCTGCCGGGCACCCGCTGGGAGGATATCCCGGACACCTGGACCTGCCCCGAATGCGACGTCAAGAAAGAAGACTTCACCATGGTGGAGTTTTGAGCTACCGTCGTTGCGTGATCCCTGGCCGCTGCGCCGCTAATTTGCAGCAAGTGGCGGATCAGGCGAATCGAGCGGCACGAATTGTCGCGCTTGGAATCAAGCATGGCTTTCCTGCAGGGCGGGCGTGATTGTCGAGCCGGTGCAGTCAACGCGTGTCTTCTGCACCATGTTGTCGAGTCCTTCGCGCCTGTGTGTTGGAATGGGCGCACGACGCGTTGCGCTGGCTACACGGTGAGGGTCAAAAACGCGAGCTGTTCGAAAAAATAGCCGGATGAAGCGAAGCCATCGGCGGGCGGGTGGCGCGCTTTGTCGGCGGAGGGGGAAAACGCCGTGCAGCGGGCCTGATAAGCTGAAAAGCAATAAAAAAGTCGAGCAATGATCACGAAGCGGATCGTACAGAATCCGGAACCCCGTGCTGAAAAGCCGCGTTCTGGCGACAAAATCCGAAGGCGTGCACTCTTTTCAAGCCAATCTGCGTTCACGATTCTCAGCCGCGATTTCCAGGCGGCGAATCGTGTCCTCGCCGGCAGAAGGGCCGGCCCCCAAGACATGCGTCAATTCGCTGATTTTCTTGGCGCTCTTACCGTCGATCATTACTGGGTCTACCGTTTCACCTGTCTCGGTATCGAGCAGCACTACACTCAATCCGTCGGGAGCGAAATGTTTGTTGCCCCAGGCGAGCATGGCGAGTAACACAGGCCGAAAGTCCCGACCACGGTCAGTCAGGCAATATTCATAGCGCGGCGGTTTGTCACTGTAAAGGCGGCGTTCCAGCAGTTGTTCGTCAACAAGGGCATTAAGCCGCCGGGAAAGCATATTTGGGGCAATGTCCAAACTGTTTTGAAATTCATCAAATCGTGTCAATCCGTAAAAGGCATCGCGCAGAATCAGAATGCTCCACCATTCGCCGACGCGCTCCAAACTCCGCGCAATGGGGCATTGCATATAACTGAAACTTTTCCGTTTCATTAATAAAACCTTTCATTGATGTTGTTAACTATCAATATAATAGTAAATTATAAGTAGCTGAGTGATGAAGTCAAGGGGCAATCGTGATATAGCGTTTTCACCACGGTAATTTCGTGGATCGTTTCCGAAAAAACATGGGCGGTCGGCAGCGGCCCGCGAGTGCACTGCATCGGCCGTGAGTGAAGAGCCGGCCACCGAAAGTCCGAATATTAGTTAAGTGAAAACCTTGCTTCAAGCGGGTGGCCAAAAAGGCCGAATTGAAAGAGCGGGATGATCAGCTTGACGAGAGGAATGACGCATCGGCCTACATGGTCAATTTGATATAGGTCATATCGCTCTACACAAGCCGGTTTAATGTGAGTTTGAAATGATTGCTTTTAATGCTAATAAAGTGTCTAGGATCTGCGGTTAAACTTTGAAAAAGATAGGTCGTACTAATTAAGTCTATCACGATCATAAATGTTTTTTCGCGGAAGTTTTCCAAAAACTTCCAGTAAACGGGCGCCAGTGCTCATCCATACAAGGCTCTCCTCCAGATTTCAGATCCCCAGCTGCACAATTAATACCCCATCGCTCCAGATTATCACTTGCATGATGATAGTGACTGACGTACACTGGCTTCCATAATGCAATTCATCTGGCCTGCCGTGATTGTGGACAATGCATATGCCGAATCAAGCCTCTGAAAACCCCGCCTCATCCAGCCTGGCCTGCAGAGGTGATGCGCGTCCTGTCGTAAATCGCGCTCGCCTTCCAGCGAAGAAGCCGTCCGGCAAGTGGATACTCATGATGCTGCAAGCTTTCATGGGCATCACACAACGGCTTGCCCCCAATCTTGCGGTGAAAATTGCCGCATTGCTCTTTCGCACTCCGCTTCCGACGAAACGCGCGACCCGTGGCGTCAAGGTGCCGGCGGGCGTGCGCGTTGAAACGGTTCCCTTCGAGAACTCTTCGTTTACGCTTTATCACTACCCGGCGCCGGATGGTGCACCGCAGGTGCTGATGACGCATGGCTGGGCCGGATACGGCTTGCAGCTGGCAAACGTGGCCGAAGCGCTTAGCGCGACTGGCTGGGCGGTCGTGTTGATTGACCAACCAGGGCACGGCCGGAGTTCGGGTTGGACCGGCAATTTGCAACAGTTCTCCCGTGCGCTGCGCTTCGCGGGCGCACATCTAGGCCGGCTCGAAGCCATGGTGGGCCATTCGATGGGTGCGGCAGCTTCGACCCATGCGGTGGTGCATGGCGTGGTGGTGAAAAAGCTGGCCTTGATTTCTTCGCCCGTGTCCCTGATCCTGGAGACTCGACGAATGGCGAGCACCTTGGGATTGTCGGATCGCATGCTGGCGCAAACCATTTCATACATAGAGGCGCGCGAACGCGTGCCATTTGAAACCGTGGAAGCGACGTACTTGGCGCCGCGTATCGACGCACCTACACTGGTCGTGCACGACCAGGACGACACAACGGTTCCGCATGCCGCTGCGCATACGCTTGTCGAATGTTTGAACGATCCACAACTTCTTAGTACCAGCGGCTTAGGTCACCGTCGATTGCTCAAGGACCCTGACGTGATCAGCATTGTCGCGAAATTTTTCGGGCCGGCGCGTTGCTAAAAGCCTCGCCGTATTCAACTTGCCATCACCATTCGCAAAACTAAGACTGTGTTTTTAATCCTTGATACCTGCACGCCATCTCCAGAAAAAAGCTGGGAGCGCGCTCGGTTGCTTCCTATATGCGTAGCACCATTGCGGTGCTGTACGACGCCATCCCGGCATCGTGTGACCGCTGATTCCGGTGAGAGCCAGAATCAGTCACGACAGACCGGAATGGGTGGTCACGATGGACCGGATACCCAGATAGCTTTCTGGTTCGTGCTGATGGGGTACTTTGCATATTCCGTGGCGCGGGGCGTCAACATTTTCTTCATCACTTCTTTATACTGAGGCCTGATCTCTACAACCCCTGATGTGTGCGATCACCGCCACATGGCGTATTTTGCCAATCGCTATCTGCATATTTTCATTAAAAAAAAGAGGAGCATGATTTGAACGCAAGACGAATTGTCGTGACTGGGATGGGTATGGTCACGCCGCTGGGCTCCGGGGTCGAGACTGTATGGCGCCGCCTCCTCGATGGTCATTCAGGATTGGCTGTGCTGCCTGAGGAGATCACAGAAGCGATTGCGTCCAAGGTTGCCGGCGTGGTGCCGAGCTTGACGCCAGAGTGCCCATGGGGATTCGACCCGACCCTCGCTGTGGAGCCCAAGGAGCACAAGAAAATGGACCGGTTCAGCCTGTTTGCTCTGGCGGCAGCAAAGGAGGCCTTGGACCAGGCCCGATGGCAGCCCGACACCGACAGCGCGCGCGAAATGACGGCAACCATTGTCGGCTCAGGCGTGGGTGGCTTCGGTGCAATCGTGGAAGCTGTGAGAACCACCGACGGGCGTGGACCAAGACGGCTGTCCCCTTTTACTGTGCCCTCTTTTCTGGCCAATATGGCTGCTGGACACATTTCTATTCGCCACGGCTTTCGTGGTCCGCTCGGCGCGCCCGTCACCGCTTGCGCCGCCAGCGCACAGGCCATTGGCGACGCGGCGCGCCTGATCCGTGCCGGCGAAGCCGATATTGCTGTGTGCGGTGGAGCCGAGGCGTGCATCGATCGGGTCAGCTTTGGCGCATTCGCCGCAGCAAGAACAATGTCCACCGGCTTCAATGCCCATCCCACCCAGGCATCGCGTCCCTTCGACGTCGAACGAGACGGCTTTGTCATGGGGGAAGGAGCGGGCATGCTGGTCATCGAAGAACTGGAGCACGCATTGCGCCGTGGCGCCACGCCGCTTGCGGAATTGCTAGGGTATGGTACGAGCGCCGACGCGTATCACATGACGTCTCCGCCCGACGACGGCGCAGGCGGACGGCGCGCCATGGACCTGGCGATCCGGCAGGCGAATCTTGCACCCGGACAGATCGGCCACTTGAACGCGCATGCGACGTCCACACCGGTCGGCGACACCAGCGAACTGGCTGCCATCAGGGCAATATTCGGAACCGGTCGCGGCCCCGCCGTGTCCGCCACCAAGTCCTCGACAGGACATTTGCTCGGGGCCGCTGGCGCCGTGGAAGCGATCTTCACCGTGCTTGCCCTGCGCGACCAGATGGCGCCTGCGACACTGAACCTGACACAGCCTGATCCTGCAGCGGAGGGCATCGACATTGTCACCGGATCGGCCCGGAAAATAGCGACGGACTATGCCATCTCCAATGGCTTCGGTTTTGGCGGCGTCAACGCCAGCCTCGTATTCCGTAGACTCTGATCTTTCGTTGCGGGCTGAAGGAAAAGCCCGAATGCAGGCCGAAGCGCCATTGACTATGTCAGTGAAAGGCACTACGGCCTGTCAGCATCGCATGTTTCCCTCCACCTTGGCCAAAGGGAATCGAGGCATACAATGCCCGCCAATAGATATCTTTATGTCTCGCATCTTTGTTGGCCGCGCAGATCATTTTTAACAACCGTGTGAATGTTCGCTGGCATCGCCGGCGACCGGTCCCCATTCCGTCCCCCGAAGGGGACGGTAGGAACTGAGCGGATCTCCCAAAAAAAGGGGCAATCTGAAAAATCCTACTTTCCTCTGTTTTCCGTTGCTCAGATCAAACCTCGTCGTGAGGCGAGGTCTTCAGCCACTCGGTTATGACCGCGTTTTCGCTAAAAGTGGGAACTATCTCACGCACAGTAACGATTGGTAGTGCGTCGTTGCTTTCTGCACAGAGCCAGCAAATACTCGGGGCGTGGCTGGCATTGCCAGAAACGCCAGCGGTTGGCGCAATCTCCCAGTGGACGCATCAATGGCGATATTTACTGAACGTTCGTCTGGGAAGTTGAAGCTGATTTGATCAAGCGGGAGGGATAGGCCCATACCGCGTGCCTTGGCGTATGATTCTTTAAGCGTCCAATATTCATAAAAACGGTCTCATTACATCTGGCAAACTGACCAAATCGGCAATCTCTGTTGTCGAAAAAAATGCTTGGCGATATCAGGCGATGTATGTCGCGCCCAAGGTTTTCAGTATCGACACCGAGTCCCCGGCCGTTAGATACGGCCAGTGCGATCAGACCCCGCGCATGTGAAAGATTGAAACAAAGTGCGCCTGTAGTGTGAATCGGTGCGATCGGGTAATTCCCCCACCAAATCATAGCGTTTGAAAGTAGAATTTTCTCAATTGGTTTTTTGAAAGTTCTGCAATGAAGACTTCCCGTTTTACCGACAGCCAAATCATCGCTATTCTGAAGTAAGCTGAAGCCGGCTCCCCGATCCCCGAACTTTGCCGTGGACACGGCATGAGCACAGCGACGTTCTACAAGTGGCGCGCCAAGTTTGGCGGTATGGATGCCTCCCTGATGGCGCGCATGAAAGAGCTTGAAGAGAAAATCGCCGGCTGAAGAAGATGTATGCGGACGAGCGCATCAAGGCCGAAATCGTCGCCGAGGCATTGGCAAAAAAGTGGAAGCGCCATCTCTCCGACGTGAGATGGCGCGCTGGTACGTCGAGAATGGCCGGGGCCGCCCGGGTTGCGGCCGCCTTACCGTTAAGCAGGATGCGGCTGAGCATCGCCTTGCCTTCCGTGGGCGGGACCACGTCTTTTCATGATGCCTGTCGCCCCGCCAAGCCGCCTCGAAACCGACAGGAAGCCGCAATCGTCGCGCGAGCGGCAGGCAACACTCATTGAGGACCATGCCACGGTGAACGTGGCGCGTTGCCAAGCCGAAGGCCAGTGCCCACGGCAAGCTGCCCATCGACTATGATGAGCAGAGGCATGCCAGCGTCTGAGCCCCGCCTCCGATCACGGCTCGATGCTTTGCTCGTAATGGAAGCAGTTTTCAGGATCCCACTCGCGCTTGACCTGCTGCAGCCGCGCATAGTTCTCGCCGAAGTAGCCGTGCTGCCAGTCCTTGTATTCCGAGTTGACGTAGTTCTGGTAGTAGTGGTTCGACCAGATGTCCCGCATCGGCGCCGACTCGTAATAATCCTTGAGCCATCGGAAGGCTTCCGGCTTGTCGCTATCCTTCTGCCAGAACGAGTCCGTGAAGATGTCGAAGTAGGCATTGCGGTGGACGAAGGCGGTCGCGTCCGGCGCCACCTTGTTGATGGCGCCGCCATAGGGTTCCATCGATACGATGTTGTATGGACTCGGCGTGGTCTTGAAGTAGTCGACCATCTTCTGGAATTCGGCCTCGCTCAGCGCTCGTTCAACGTAGGCGCAGCGCTTGGTCTCTTTGACGTCGTCCGGAATGATGCCTTCAACATTGTCGAGCAGGTGCTCGTTGGCGTCGGCGTAGGGAATCTGTTGTTGCCAGAGCGGGCCGGCTGGATAGCTGGGCGTGCCGATTTCGAGCAGCGGCTGCAGCGCGGCCTGGCCGGCCTGTTTGCTGGCGCCGGAATAGATCCCGCGGATGCAGAAGTAGGGCTGGTTGATGGTGCAGCTGTCGCCGTCGGGCGTCGTGCCGGCCACTTCCTCAATGGCGAGGAAGCCAAGCAGGCCGAGGTCGAGGTCCTCCAAGGTCTTGGTCATCTTGTCCTGCCACACCTTCAGCACCCGCGCCGCGTCGTCGATGGGCCAGTTGACCTGGATGGGCCAAACGTCCTTGAGATGCTGGAGACGGTATTTCATGCCGACGACGATGCCGAAGTTGCCGCCGGTGCCACCCCGGTGCGCCCACAGCAGTTCGGGATGGGATTCGGCGTTAGCGGTCACGATCTCGCCGGTAGCCGTGACCATGCGTACCTCGATCAGGCTGTCGCAGGCGATGCCCCAGCGCATGCTGGTGTAGCCGTAGCCGCCGCCCATCGTGTAGCCGGCCATGCCGACCGAATCGCAACTGCCGCCGGGATTGTGCAGGCCGTAGGCATTCAGTTCCTGGTTGTACTCGCCCCAGGTGACCCCGGCGCCCACGGTGGAAGTCATCGTGTCCGGATCGACGAAGATCCCCTTGATGCAGGATACGTCGATCAGCACGCGGCCATCGAGCACCGAGTAGCCGGCCGTACTGTGGCCGCCGGCGCGCATGCAGACCGCTATCTTCTGCTGCCTGCAGAACTTGATGCTGTCGACGACGTCGGCGCTGCCGGTGCAGTAGATGATGAATAGCGGGAATTTGTTGAACGCCAGGTCGCTTTCCATGCGGCCGGTCCCGTATTGCGCATCGAATGGGGTGACGATCTCGCCGGTCAGCTGCTTTTTCAGCGCCTCGAACGCGGCGGGATCGATGCCGTGTTCCTCGAGGTAGGCGGTCAGCGGCGGCGTGGAGCGAATGCCGCCTCTGCGGGGACTGTTGGGGTTGCCGCCGACAGCCAATTTACGCAGCGGGTGATATGCCGTCTTTTTCATGTTTCTGCCTTTATCGATGGAGAGTGATGGAGCGGATGACCGTGGGCTGGCAGCCGGCCGAAACCAGCCGCAGCGCGCCGTGTTGCAACAGGGCAGGGGAGACTATAGATGAAATTATTTTGCAAAAATGCGCGCTTTCTCACATCGCCAGTTGTACCTCGACGATCTCCGGCGGCGGTGATTGCGCTATCTCTCCCGTCCCAAAAGCCGTATTTATGCAGCAACAACTACTGTTGATCACGATTGACGTCCCGTGTGAAAGTGGTCACCATCGGAAATGGTAGCGCTTTCATGGGCCTGCCATGGAGCAACAACAGCCCGACAATCCGATGCAATAAAGAGGTAACACCACTAATACCAAAGGAGATTCTTCATGAATGAATGTTCGTTTTTCAAAAAATACTGTTTCGCACTTGCCGCAGCACTGTCCTTGAGTTTTCCTGGCACCCAGGCGTCCGCGCAGGCTGTCAGCATCAATCCGAACACCTCCTACCAGACCATCCGCGGTTTTGGCGGCCACAACGGCGCTGGATGGATTGCCGACCTCACCGCCGCCCAGGTCGATAGCGCGTTCGGCACCGGTGCGGGCCAGATCGGCCTGTCCATCATGCGCATGCGGATCGACCCGTCCAGCAGCAACTGGCCAACGCAGGTGCCGGCGGCACAATTGGCAAAGGCAAAGGGCGTCACCCTGTTCGCCACGCCCTGGTCGCCGCCTGCCTACATGAAGACGAACAACAACACGATCTCCGGCAGGCTCTCGCCCACCTATTATTCCGACTACGCCACCCACCTGCTCAACTTTGCCGCGCACATGCAATCCAGTGGCGCGGCCTTGTACGCCATTTCCGTTCAAAATGAACCGGATTGGGACCCCGATTACGAAGGGTGCCAATGGAATTCCACGGAGTTCATCAACTTTTTGAAATCGCAAGGTTCGCGCTTCGGCACGCTCAAGGTGATGGCGCCCGAGTCCTTAAACTTCAGCAAGACGCTGGCCGACCCGATTCTCAATGACGCTAACGCCGCCCCGCAATTCGACATCGTCGCGGGCCACCTGTATGGCGTGAGCCCCAGCGACTATCCACTGGCCCGCAGCAAAGGCAAGGAGTTGTGGATGACCGAACACTTCACCGACAATTCCGACGCGAACGACTGGGCCAAGGCGATGCCGGCCGCGCTGGAACTCCATAACAGCATGGTTTCCAACTACAGCGCCTACGTGTGGTGGTATATCCGGCGTTCCTACGGCCTGCTCACAGAGGACGGCAAGGTGAGCAAGCGCGGCTACATCATGTCCCAATACGCCAAATATATCCGTCCGGGTTACACGCGCATTGCAGCGACGGAAAAGCCCTATGCCGATGTGTTCGTCACAGCGTACAAAAACAGCAGTGGAAAGATGGTCGTGGTAGCGATCAATAACGGCACGTCGCAACGGCAAGTCCAGCTGCAACTGGCCGCGGGCAGCGCCAGCGCGTTCGTGAAATACCGGACCTCGGCCACCATCAACAACGAATATGCGGGCCAATACACGGTGTCCAATGGCTCGGCCACCGCCTACATCGATCCCGGCAGCGTGAACACCTTCGTCAGCCAGTAGGTCTGTCGCACTGCGCGGCCCGGCTCCGGCACGGAGCGCGGGCCGGTTTCTTCGCATCTATCCCTACCCATCTTGCCGCTATTGCCGATAAGATCGCCATCGTTATCACTTTCCCATCCCTAAACTCTTTTGTGAAAGCGCTTCGATCCAACCCCTGGCCATCCTGTATCCCGTGTTCGCCCTGGCGCTCCTGACCTTCCTGGTATTGAACCTGATCCCGATCACACGCTTTCGGGCCGCTGCAAAGAGCGAGGTAACGATCGACGACTTCTGCTACGGCGAATCGCCCGGCGTGCCGCCCGCCGTGTGCCTGCCCAACCGCAATTACATGAATCTGCTGGAACAGCCGGCGCTGTTCTACGTCGTATGCGTGCTGATCTACGCCACCCATATCGCCACACCAGCCATGCTGACCCTGGCCTGGGCCTATGTCGGCCTGCGCTGCGTGCACACGCTGATCCACCCGGCTTACAACAACGTCATGCACCGCCTGGTCGCGTTCGGCATCAGCCATCTCGTGCTTCTGGTTTTGTGGATCGACACCTTCATCAGCCTGCCAGGCAGCTGAAACTTCGCCAGCCACTCATCGGCCATGGCGCCCGCTCGCCCCACCTGAATCGCTGACGTTTCCTCGGGCTCAACATCGTTGATGGTGCCGCCCTCCCGTACCTGATCGCGCCACATCGCCCCTCTCAAGCCAGCGTCCGCCGCTGAATGTTCGAATCTGCGGGGCACGGCGCAACGCCCTGCCGCGCTTGGCGGCACTCGGCGCGAATACTCCCGCAGACGGTTTCAAGGCCCGCAGGTCTCCCTCTCCCTGTCCGACGGCATCGCCGATAGCGCCGGTTTTTCCGACACGTTTTGAACTGTCAGCATAAAGACATTTTGCCGGATTGAGGTTTCTGATGGAACTTGGCCAAGGGTGAATTCACTCATCAAGGACAAGGGCATCGCGCAGCTGCCAAGTGCGCAAGCGCGGCACCCTGTCAATGCCAAGTCTGCCCGGGCTTGGTGGATTGATCGTTGGGCGCAACTACAACTTAGAGGAAGAGATGAAAAAATTGAATGGCAAAACAGGCCTGTCCCGCCGGGTCGGCGCTATCGCAAGCGTTATTACGACGCTGGGCGCCGCGGCAGTCGTGGCAATGGCGCCAGTGTCCCAAGCCCAGGCAGTAGGCCTTGTTGTTGTTAGCGGCGGGACTTGCAGTCTTTCGAGCAAGGGAACCCGGTGCAGTGACATCGGCTACCGCGCGGAAGGCGGCGCCAGGGGGAATGTCGGAAATGCAAAAGCCGATGCGCGCAAGCGCGCGGTCTGCGCCAGCGCATTTCACTATATTAACGGTAGCGCCCGCTGGGGACAAATGGGGCGATGGAAGGACTGGGACTGGTATTACGCCGATATCAACTTCAAATGCGCTTATGGGATTGGCAACAGGAATGTTACCGGCATCTGATTGCAGCCGGACGCCTTGGTGACTTGCCCGCCTGGGTGCTGCCAAGACAGTTAGATTGGGAGTCGCGTAAGGTGGTAATCCGGGGCCGCTAACGCGGCTTCGGCCTGCATGAGCGGTTCGCCGGTCGCACTAATGCCGGCAACTTGAAGAAAATCGTTTGCCTGCCCCGGCTGTTGGCCATCCCCGTTCAGTCTCTGATGACTCGATCTGGCAGGCCGGTTCGTGCGTCAGCGTGCGCTGCGTGCACTCGCTGATCCACCTGGCTTACAACAACGTCATGCACCGCCTGGTCGCGTTCGGCATCAGCCATCTCGTGCTTCTGGTTTTGTGGATCGACACCTTCATCAGCCTGCCAGGCAGCTGAAACTTCGCCAGCCACTCATCGGCCATGGCGCCCGCTCGCCCCACCTGAATCGCTGACGTTTCCTCGGGCTCAACATCGTTGATGGTGCCGCCCTCCCGTACCTGATCGCGCCACATCGCCCCTCTCAAGCCAGCGTCCGCCGCTGAATGTTCGAATCTGCGGGGCACGGCGCAACGCCCTGCCGCGCTTGGCGGCACTCGGCGCGAATACTCCCGCAGACGGTTTCAAGGCCCGCAGGTCTCCCTCTCCCTGTCCGACGGCATCGCCGATAGCGCCGGTTTTTCCGACACGTTTTGAACTGTCAGCATAAAGACATTTTGCCGGATTGAGGGTTTCTGATGGAACTTGGCCAAGGGTGAATTCACTCATCAACGACAAGGGCATCGCGCAGCTGCCGAGTGCGCAAGCGCGGAACCCTGTCAATGCCAGGTCTGCCCGGACTTGGTGGATTGATCGTTGGGCGCAATTACAACTTAGAGGAAGAGATGAAAAAATTGAATGGCAAATCAGTGCTGTCCCGCCGGGTCGGCGCTATCGCAAGCGTTGTTACGACGCTGGGCACCGCGGCAGTCGTGGCCATGGCGCCAGTGTCCCAAGCCCAGGCAGTAGGCCTTGTTGGTGTCAGCGGCGGGATGTGCCTTACTTCGGCCAAGGGAACCAAGTGCAGTGATATCAGCTACCGCGCCGAAGGCGGCGCCAGGGGGAATGTCGGGAATGCAAAAGCCGATGCGCGCAAGCGCGCGGTCTGCGCCAACGGATTTCACTATATTAACGGTAGCGCCCGCTGGGGACAAATGGGGCGATGGAAGGACTGGGACTGGTATTACGCCGATATCAACTTCAAATGCGCTTATGGGATTGGCAACAGGAATGTTACCGGCATCTGATTGCAGCCGGACGCCTTGGTGACTTGCCCGCCTGGGTGCTGCCAAGACAGTTAGATTGGGAGCCGCGTAAGGTGGTGATCCGGGGCCGCTAACGCGGCTTCGGCCTCACCCGATCATGCTCGTGCCGCTGGTGTTGTGGATCGACACCTTCATCAGCCTGCCAGGCGGCTGAACGCCTTATTTTGTTGTCGAGCCCGTGTTACCGCGCAATCGTTGCACTAAAATGGCCGATCGATTGTACAGCGATGCCCTTCGGGAGAAGGAGCGCTTCACGGGTGGACAATGGAAGAACAAAAGGTTTTCCGACCGGGCGAGGTCGGGACGATGCCGGTGGCATCCGCCGACTCGCGAAGTGCCCGCCCGGATCCCGATGATGTAAGCGTGCTGCTGGTGAATGACGATCCAGGCATCCTGTTTGCGATGCGCGCCGTGCTCGGCGACATCGACGCGGCGATCGTCACGGCCAACTCGGGCGAGCAAGCCCTGAGCCGCCTGCTCAAGCAAGACTTCGTGCTCATCCTGCTGGACATCAAAATGGCGGGCATGGATGGTTTCGAAACGGCGCGCCTGATCCGCTCGCGCCCGTGCTCGAGCAGCACGCCGATCATTTTCACCACGTCGCACCGGGCCACCGACATTCACCGCTCGCTCGGCCTGCAGCTGGGCGCCTCGGATTACCTGTTCATGCCCATCGCGCCCGACATCCTCCGGGCCAAGGTGCAGGTGTTCGTCGACATGGCGCGCAGGCGCCGCCTGCAGGCGGCACGGGAAGCGCGCGCCGGCGCCGGCCACACCGGGGCCTATCCGTGGCGCGTGGCGCAGTGCGCCGATACCGAGCGGGTGATCCTGCAGCATGCGGGCCAGTACGTGGCCCTGCTCGACGTTACCGGGCGCTGGCTGTACGCCAGCGCCAGTTACCGCGAACAGTTCGGCTCCGCCATCCAGTCCTCCGGCAGCTACTTGGAGATCGTCCATCCGGACGACCGCGAGCGCCTGGCCGAGAGCATCGCGCAGCGGCTGCCGGCGGACGTGCACCGGCGCATCCAGTATCGCGTCGTCGGCCAGAGCGAGCGCCATTTCGAATCGGATGTCAATCCGGTGTGTGCGGGTTCGTCCGCGCCGGCCCAGCTGGTGCTGGTGTCGCGCGACATCACCGAGCGCAAGGAGATGGAAGCCTATGTGCTGCACCAGTCCTCGCACGACAGCCTGACCGGCCTGCCCAACCGCCTGTTGCTGGAGGACCGCCTGAGCCAGGCCACCGCCCACCGCGAGCGCCAGCATCCCAACGTGGCGGTGCTGTTCATCGACCTGGACCGCTTCAAGACCGTCAACGATACGCTCGGCCACGCCGCCGGCGACCGCCTGCTGCAGGATGTGGCCGAACGCCTGTGCGGCTGCGTGCGCGATGGCGATACCGTGGCGCGCCTGGGCGGCGACGAATTCGTGGTCATGCTGCTCGGCCTGAACGATGCCCAGGACGCCGCCGTGGTGGCCGAAAAGATCGTCGCGCGGGTCTCGGCCACCTGCCATATCGAGGGCAGCGAGCTGCACGTCACGCCCAGCATCGGCATCGCCATCTTCCCTGACGACGGGCACGATCCGGAGACGCTGATGCGCAATGCCGACATGGCCATGTATCACGCAAAGCGCGACGGCGGGGCCGGCTTTTTCTTCTTCGCGCGCCAGATGCACGAGGCGGCCAGCCGCAAGCTGGCGCTGGGCACGGCGCTGCAGCGCGCCCTGGCGCTGGGCGAATTCCGCCTGCACTACCAGCCCAAGGTCAGCACCGCCACCGGCGCCATTTGCGGCTTCGAGGCGCTGATCCGCTGGCCCCAGCCGGACGGCGCCTGGCTGCCGCCCGGCCTGTTCATCCCGGTGGCCGAGGAGACCGGCCGGATCGAGCGCATCGGCAGCTGGGCCATCCAGGAGACCGCCGCCAAACTGCGCTGCCTGCGCGAGCACGGTTTCGGCGCGGTGCCGATCGCGGTCAATATGTCGGCCCTGCAGTTCGGGCGCGACTGCGTAGCCGGCACCCTGGACGATGCCTTGCGCGCCGCCGGCGTGGCGCCGTCGCTGCTGGAGGTGGAGCTGACCGAAACCGGGGTGATGAGCAATCCCGACAAGGCCATCGACACCCTGCGCCAGATCCAGCAGCTGGGCATGGCGGTCACCATCGACGATTTCGGTACCGGCTACTCGTCGCTGGCCTATCTCAAGCGCCTGCCGATCAACAAGCTCAAGATCGACGCCTCGTTCGTGCGCGATATCGCCACCGATCCCAGCGACGCGGCCATCGTGATGGCCATCATCACCCTCGGCCACGTGCTGCACCTGACGGTCATCGCGGAAGGCGTGGAAACGGCCGAGCAGGTGGCATTCCTGGTCGAGCACGGCTGTGACGAAATCCAGGGAAATTACTTCAGCGCGGCCGTGTCGAGCGAGGACGCGCTCGCGCTGTTGCGGCGCGGCCCGTTCAGCCTGGCGCCGCCATCAGCGGAGGACAAGCCATGACACAGGAATTGGTCAACACGGAACGGCGCCTGGGCTTGCGCCGGATGAGCGATATCGATGAGCTCAAGCAGCGCCGCGGCGCCGGCGCGCGGGCCGATGGCCAGATGCCGGCGCTGCTGCTGCATACGCTCAAGGCCGTCTCCGAGGGCGATTTCAGCGTGCGCCTGCCGTACGACTGGGACGGCATCGACGGCAAGATCGCCGACGTCGTCAACGAAATCGCCAGCACCCACGAAACCCTGGCCAAAGCGATCGCCAAGGTGTCGCTGATCGTCGGCGACGAGGGCAAGCTGGGCCAGCGCCTGAAGGTCAGCAAGACCAGCGGTTCCTGGGGCGCGGAAGCGGACGCCATCAATTCGATGATCGACAGCCTGGTGCAGCCGGTGCGCGAAGTTTCGCGCGTGATCGGCGCGGTGGCGCGCGGCGCGCTGACCGAGAGCATGCTGCTCGATATCGAAGGCCGCCCCCTGAAGGGCGAGTTCCTGCGCAATGCGCGCACCATCAATACCATGCTCGACCAGCTCAACAGTTTCTCGGGCGAGGTGACGCGGGTGGCGCGCGAGGTCGGTACCGAGGGCAAGCTGGGCGGCCAGGCCCAGGTCAAGGGCGCATCCGGCGTGTGGAAGGACCTGACCGACAACGTCAACCTCATGGCCAGCAACCTGACCGGGC
The DNA here is from genome assembly GCA_965650445.1 of uncultured Oxalobacteraceae bacterium. Taxonomy (GTDB): domain Bacteria; phylum Pseudomonadota; class Gammaproteobacteria; order Burkholderiales; family Burkholderiaceae_D; genus Telluria_A. The sequence continues at coordinate 38,438 of CBFGOU010000003.1, forward strand.
AGGTGCGCAATATCGCCGATGTGACCACGGCGGTGGCCAAGGGCGACCTGTCGCGCAAGATCACGGTCGATGTCAAGGGCGAGATCCTGCGCCTGAAGGAAACCATCAACCTGATGGTCGACCAGCTCAACCGCTTTACTGGCGAGGTGACGCGGGTGGCGCGCGAGGTCGGCACCGAGGGCAAGCTGGGCGGGCAGGCCG